>CAZQSR010000097.1:0-8029 GCA_964596145.1 uncultured Ignavibacteriaceae bacterium | reverse complement strand
TGTCCCCAGCTTGCCCAAACCACAAGAATTGTGTTTGTGTCTTTTACTATAAAATCTGGTTCCCACTGGAATTGAGCTGTGTAAATATTTACCTGTGTTTCAAAAGCGAATCGCTTGTCTTGTTCATCAAAGAAAGTGGCATAAACTCCTTCGCGGCTTCCATCCTGTTTCCAGCTTGACCAGACAAAGGCAAGATTTTTTCCACCGAGTTTTTTTACTTTTGGCAGCCACTGGTATTCATTAATTGTTTTGTTTACAAGAACTTCTCCTCCAATTTTTTGTCCACTTGAATTAAATCTCTGATAATAAATTCCTCCATCAAAACCATCCTGTTCCCAGCTGCACCAGGTAACAACAAAAGAATTATCTGAAAAGGTTTCAACATCTGCATACCATTGATAATCCGCAGTGTAAGTATTTATCTGGAATTCATTTACTGCTGTTGTTCCATCGGGATTAAATATTTTTGCAAATACTCCATAACCTCCAACAGTAGTTACATCCTGTCGCCACGATTCCCAGACGATAATAAATTTTCTATCATTAAAATATTTTACAACAGGACGCGATTGACCATACAACGTTGTTGAGTTGACAAGAAATTCACCGCCAACTTTATTTCCGTTGTTATCAAATCGCTGGGCATAAACACCTCTATCGCTCCCATCTTGGTACCACGATTCCCAAACAACAATAAAGTTTCCGGATTCGTCAATTGCAACTGAGGGATTTGTTTGAGAATTAGTTGTATAAGTATTTACAAGAAATTCATTTCCAACGGGAGTATTATTTTTATATAACCTTGCTTTTATATCATAAATTGAATTGAAACTGCTGTACGAAGCCCATGCTACAACAAAATCACCATTAGAGTTCATGGCAAGTGAAGGTTTTTCCTGATCGCCTGTCGTTATTGTATTTACAAGTTGTTCTGTGCCAATTTTTATATCATTAGATGAAAAAAATTGCAGATAAATATCGCCTTGTGAAGTTAAGGAAACCTGATAATCAGAGTTCCATACTACACAATAATTCCCATTTGCATCTTTAGCGATTTGTGGATCGCGTTGAGTTGAATCTAAAAATGTGTTAATTAAGAACTCATTTTGTCCAAATGTTAAGACTGTAAAAAAGAAAAACAAAAAAGTAATAAATGATTTCATACCAACCTCACTTCATCTGGAAATCTAATAATGGAAAAGTGTTCGCCCCCGATACTTCATAATGCCACCATTCTGCATCATAAAGGGCAAAGCCCGCAACCTGCGTCATTATATTTTTTAACAAAGTTCGATTTGCAATAATATTTGGTGCAAGGTTTGTATATGAATGTGAAGCCTGTTCGCTGAAATCATCAAAAGGAGTTGGCATTGCAAGTTCCTGTCCGGTTGCCAAATCAATTAAAGTTAAATCAACAGCCCCGCCTCTATTGTGTTTTGAGCCCGTTGTTGGATCTGCAATATAAACGGGATTTGGATAAATTTCGAAAAGTAGATATTGAACAGCACGAGGTCTGTAACCGTCCCAAATTTTTATTCCAATTCCCTGCGGATAACTTATGCCATTATAACTGGTAATTTTTCTTAAAGTATCCTGTGCAATTTTTAACTGATTTACTGCTTTTAATAATAGAAGACACTCATTTGTTGTATAAAATTTTGGAAGCGTAATATTTCCACTGGGTAGATTAATAAACCGGTGATTGGCAGTATTATATTTTAATTCTATTTGAATATCAGGGATAATTTCTTTTGGATTAATTAATTCATCAACGGCAGGTTGAGAAAAGCCAAAGATGGTAATTAAAAAAATCAAGTAAAGAATTTTATTAAACATTTTATTCTCACAAATATTTTTAATAGTGCTGTAAAAATATACTTAACAGATTAAAATTCAGAATGAATTTTCGCTTATTCGCATCGCTTAAAAATAAAGTACTTTTTCCGTATATTTGGCATATTCTTTTACAGGAAATATCATTCCGGGAATAAATTCCTGCATAAAATTTATACCACAGAATGAAATTTCTTAGAAACAAAAAAGGAAATCTATGACAGACAATAAAAGACGTGTAGTTGTAACTGGAATAAGCGCATTAACTCCACTTGGTTTAACAGTTGACGAATTTTGGAACAATATGTTAAACGGTGCAAGTGGGGCTGCTCCTATTACTAAATTTGATACATCAAAAGTTGAAACTAAATTTGCCTGCGAATTAAAAGGTTTTGATCCGGCAAATTATATGGATAAAAAAGCAGCAAGAAGACTTGATCCTTTTAATCAATATGCTATGGCGGCAACTCCTATGGCACTTAAAGATGCCGAAATTGACGTAGAAAAATTATCATCCGAAGAAAAAGAAAATATTGGTGTTATTATAGGCAGTGGAATTGGCGGCATTCAGACCTTCTATCAACAATCTGTAGTTAATTTTTCCCAGGGACCAAACAGGGTTTCACCTTTCTTTATACCTATGCTTATCCCTGATCTTGCTGCAGGACAAATATCAATTGAATATGGATTTAAGGGACCTAATTATTGTACTGTTTCTGCTTGTGCAACAGGGAATAATAATATGATTGATTCATTCTTGTTAATTAAAAACGGACTGGCAGATATGATGCTTACCGGTGGTGCTGAAGCTGCAATTTGTGAACTTGGAATAGCGGGTTTTAATTCTTCCCGTGCATTATCAACAAATAACTCTTCACCTGCAACAGCAAGCCGACCTTTTGATCTTACGCGTGATGGATTTGTAATGGGAGAAGGTGCGGGAGTTTTGATTTTTGAAGAACTTGAACATGCTATAAAACGAAACGCAAAAATATATTGTGAAATAGTTGGAGTTGGATTATCGGGCGATGCTTATCATATTACAGCCCCCGATCCCGATGGAATTGGAGCAAGATTGGCAATGACACGGGCTATGAATTACGCAAATATTTATCCGACGGATATTGATTATATAAACATGCATGGAACCGCTACACCACTTGGTGACATTGCAGAAACAAAGGCTATAAAAACTGTATTTGGCGAACACGCTTATAAAATGAATTTATCTTCTACTAAAAGCATGGTCGGTCATTTGCTTGGAGCTGCCGGTGCCGTTGAGGCGATAACAACAATTCTTTCGATTGTTAATGACAAAATTACTCCGACTATTAATTTTGAAACACCAGATCCCGAGTGCGATCTCAATTATACATTTAACAAAGCTCAGGATAGAACAGTCAATTATGCTATGAGCAATGCATTTGGTTTTGGTGGTCATAATACGACAGTTATTTTTAAGAAATATTAAAAAACTTTAAGCACTTATATTTAGTTTAAGCCGGATATATCACCGGCTTTCTTTTTATAAAATTAACGAATGCAAAAAATGAAATGGATATAGAGATTAGAAGATTAAATCTTAATGATATTGATTCTCTTTTTGAAGCTGCAACGGAATCAATAGTAGAAGCATATCCATGGCTTCCATGGTGTCATCCAAAATATTCAAAACAAGAGACTATAGAATGGGTTACAACACAGATAAGTGCATGGGAATCTGGAGAGGAATATTCTTTTGCAATTGTTGAAAAAGAAACAGGAAAATTTCTAGGTGGTGTCGGATTGAATTTTATAAACAGAATGCACAAAACCTGCAATCTTGGTTACTGGGTAAGATCCAGTTGTACTTCTAAAGGAGTGGCAACAAAAGCAGCTATTCTTGCGGCACATTTTGCATTTGAAAAAGTTGAAATGAATAGAGTTGAAATTGTAATGTCTGAAAAAAATATTGCAAGCAAACGTGTTGCTCAAAAAACAGGAGCAAAACTTGAGTGCCTTGCAAGAAAAAAACTTTTAATTCATAACATTCCTACTGACTCATTTGTGTTTTCTTTAATAAAAGAAGATCTGGATGGTTAAATGAAAAAATTAAATTACATCCTCTTGATAATACTTGTAACAACTTCTTTGCGCGGGCAAGAAAAAGGATTGGGGCTTGGAATAATAATTGGAGAACCAACAGGACTTAGCGGTAAATATTGGATAAGTACAACTAACGCTGTTGATGTTCAGTTAGCTTATTCGTTTACAAATGAAAACAATAAATTTTTTCTTATCTCTGATTTTCTCTGGCATAAAAATCTTTACACGATGTCGGGTGAAAAAATTCCATGGCATTATGGAGTTGGAATAACTTTTAGAGCAATTGAAAAAGGTGAAGATGCAATGGGAATTCACGGAGTTACAGGATTGTCCTGGTATCTGAAATCTGCACCAATTGATATCTTCATTGAAATAGGAGGAATTATGAGTCTGATTCCGAAAACCAGTTTTGATTTAACTGCAGGTATTGGGGCAAGATATTTCTTCTGAGTTTTTGTCTTATTACAATTATTCAGTTTGATTCGAGTTCATATTTTAATTAAATTTCATTTAAGTTTTAATATCATTAAAGGAGACAATATGAAAAAAGTTATACTTTTTTATTTAATATTATTTATTTGTTCTTTAAGCAGTTTGTACTCACAAACTACAACCCCAACCTGGGGAAAATATGTAGGTGCTTTGACTTTTCCTCCTTCAGATTCTTCTCATTGCACACCATATTTATGTACTGTAGATGGCAGAGGCAGACTTTGGGTTGCTACATCTAAAGTTACAAACGCTAATTCACACAATGCCATCTATTACGCAGATTCAACAGATTTGGTTCTTCGCAAATTTGTGGATTTTGATGAGAATGGAGATTCCGATACTTTAACTGGAAACATTGGACAAATAAGAGGAATTACCGCGCTCAATAAAGATATTTATATCAATGCAACCATGCCATTTAAAAAGTTTAACGCTACTGTTTCTTGTGTTTATATTTATCCTAATGCAGACTCGACGTTAGTCCAAAAATGGGGATTTAATATAAGTGGCTCTTCTGGTTATGGAACACATAATCATGGTGGAGTGATAACGAAAGACACTATATTGATTGCAGGCGTTACTGCTGGCGCCACGGGACCGGGACCATTTATTCGTGGTTATAATTTTAAGTATGGTCAATTTCCTTCAGGAACTACCCCCGCCAGAGGTTCGTGGATTTCTGAATCACAATTAGAACCCGGAGGAAATCACTCTGCAGGTTTTGATATTATACGCGATATGGCAATTGTTCCAAATGGTGATTACAGTGATCCTAATACACCAATTTATTCTTCAAGAAATTCTACTACGACCTCTACAACTGGTGGAATAGCTGTCTGGACCGGAGGAAATCAATTTGCTTTTGGAAATTACAGTGGAACAAGAGTACAAGATATTAGAAGTGAGCTTGTTTTAGGTTCTGCAATTCCTTGCGGTATTACTGTTGATAAAAATGGATTATTGTGGGTTGCAAGAGTAGATAGCGGTAAACAATGGGTAAGAGGCTATCAGGTGCTTCTCAATTCTGCTACTCCAAAATTTGAGCTTCCTTCAAAATACAGTTCAACAAAACCTGATTCAACCGGTGCGCCTATGAGAAATCCTACAGATGTTGCATTTACTTCTGATGGAATGACGGCTTATGTTACAGATGCGAACAAGGTTGTTTATAAATTTAAACTTAATGTTTCATCAACAGAAGATGATAAAGTGTTGTTAAATGAATTTAAATTAAACCAGAATTATCCAAATCCATTTAATCCTGCTACAACTATTACGTATTCTTTACCAAAAAATTCAAATGTAAAGTTAATAGTAAGCAATACGCTTGGAGAGATTGTAACAACGTTGTTTGATGGAAATGAATCGGCTGGAAATCATAGCAAAGTATTTAATTCGGGAAATCTAACCAGTGGAATTTATTTCTACACAATTACAACTGATTTTGGAATTGCAACAAGAAAGATGTTAATTCTTAAATAAGAAGTTCATATATTTTTTGTTCTTAAAATATTTAACCCCGTGTATTTAGAAATAAATTGCGGGGTTTTTATTTCTATTGAAAAGAAAGAATGAAAAGCGTAAGAATTTATTAATTCATATTATGGAATGTTATAAAGAATTTTCTATTTTAATAATGGACTATAAAAGAATTTTTTAAAAGGAAAGATTAATGAAACTAAAACGTTCTGCCGGTATTTTATTACACCCAACTTCGCTTCCGGGAAAATTTGGTATAGGAGACTTAGGCCCAAATGCTTTTAAATTTATAGATTTTTTAGAAGAAGCCGGACAGACACTCTGGCAGGTTTTTCCTTTAGGTCCAACCGGTTATGGAGATTCACCCTATCAATGCTTCTCTGCTTTTGCAGGAAATCCTTTGTTAATTAGTCCTGAACTGTTACGACAGGATGGTTTGTTGACAGAAAGCGATACGAAGGATGTTCCTGAGTTCGATAATCAATTCATCGACTATGGTGAAGTTATTGATTATAAATATAAACTTCTGAAGAAAGCTTTTTCAATTTTCAAAAACAAACTGGCTAATACGCCAAATAAATCATTTGAAGAATTTTGCACAAAGCATGAAGATTGGTTAGATGATTATTCTCTGTTTATGGCTGCAAAAAATTATCATGGAGGAAATTTGTGGACAACCTGGGAAAACAAAGACATTGCCCTAAGAAAAGAAGGAGCCATCAACTTATGGAAAGAAAAACTGCAAGAAGAAATTATTTACCAGAAATTTTTGCAATTCACTTTTTCAAAACAGTGGTACGATATAAAAGAGTACGCTAACTCTAAAAATATTAAAATAATTGGCGACCTTCCTATTTTTATTGCTTATGATAGTGCAGACCTCTGGGCAAATAAACATCTTTTTACTGTCGATAAAGATGGAATACTTCTGACAGTAGCAGGAGTTCCGCCGGATTATTTTAGTCCTACAGGGCAATTGTGGGGCAATCCATTATATCGCTGGGACGAAATGGAAAAAGATGACTTCTTCTGGTGGAGAAAAAGAATAAGCAATTTACTTGAAATGGTTGATGTAATTAGAATTGACCACTTTCGCGGATTTGAAGCTTACTGGGAAATTCCCGGAGATGCACCAACAGCAGAAACAGGAAAATGGGTTAAAGCCCCGGGAGAAAAGTTTTTTTCAACGATAATAAAATATCTTGGTGATGTACCAATAATTGCAGAAGACCTTGGAGTAATTACAAAACCGGTTGTGCAACTTCGGGATAAATTTAATTTCCCCGGAATTAAAATTCTTCAATTTGCTTTTGGTTCCGGAATGGAAAAGAAATTTCTTCCGCATAATTTTATACCAAATTGCTGTGTTCATACGGGCTCTCATGACAACGATACTACGCGTGGTTACTTCGAAAAAGCAAAGAATGAAGATAATGATATTTTCAAGTTCACCTGCGATTATACAGGTTCTGATGGGAGCAATATCACATTTGATTTGATAAGAATTGCTTATGCTTCGGTTGCAAATATTGTTGTAATTCCTATGCAGGATGTCTTAAATCTTGGAAGTGAAGCAAGAATGAATTTCCCCGGGAAACTTGGCGGTAACTGGTGCTGGCGATTTACGTGGAAGCAAATAGATAATAATTTGACTGCAACTTATAAGCGTATGACAGAAATTTATGAGCGTCCTGTTCTGAAGGAAGAAGAAATAAAAGAAGAACCTTAAAAAATAATAGGAATTGTTTTATGCTGAAGTTCCTGAAAAAATTGTTTGGTCAACAACAACATGTTGATGTAGAAAAAAAAGTTGAAATTCATCCGGTTGGAACAGAAGAAGACGATAAAAATCTTCAGATTGCAACGTGTGCACTGTTTATAGAAATTGCAAAAGCGGACAGCCATTTTGCAAAAGAGGAAAAAGAAAGAATTGTTTCGGTAATGAAATCAACTTTTAATTTAGATGAAGAGAGCCTTAATGAATTAATGCGGCTGTCCGAACAGAAGGTAGATGAAAGCCGTAATCTGTTTGAAATTGCTTCTGTAATAAATGAACATTTTTCTGAAGAAAGAAAATTTAAACTTCTGAAAAATTTGTGGCGCTTAACTTATGCGGATAATAATCTTGACCTTACCGAAG
>CAZQSR010000096.1:431-8166 GCA_964596145.1 uncultured Ignavibacteriaceae bacterium | reverse complement strand
TCCGAAACTCTTTGAACAACAACTCTCATATTAATTCTCCTTTAATTACTCTATCTATTCCAAGATAATCTTTCCACGATTTTATTTCGGAATAACTTTCCTGTAACAAAATATTTTTAATTGATTCTGATTGATCTTTCCCTGCTTCAAAAAATAATTTTCCTCCTGGTTTTAATAGTGTTTTGCTTAAACAGGAAATTCTTTTATAAAATTTTAATCCATCTTCATAATCAGTCACTGCTTTGTGCGGTTCAAAGTTAATTATTTCTTTTTGCAATGTAAGAAATTCTTCTTGGCTAACATAAGGCGGATTGGAAACTATAAGGTCAAATTTTTCATTTAGATTCAGATTATTATCAAATATGTCGGCGTTAATAAATTTTATTTTATCACTAACTTCATTATACTGAGCATTTTTTCCTGCGACCTGTAACGATTGCTCAGAAATATCAATAGCAACACAATTGAATAATTTAATATTCTTCGCTAAAGCAATTGCGATATTTCCGCTTCCCGTTCCAATATCCAATACTTGGACAGGACTGTCCGGTAAATAATCATTAAGAATTGCTTCAATTAAGATTTCTGTCTCAGGACGTGGTATCAGGACATCTTTAGAGACAAAAAATTGAAGGCCATAAAATTCAACTTTACCTGTTATATATTGCAACGGTTCAAAATTCCCGCGTCGCTTTATATAATCCCTGTATTCATCAAGTTCTCTTTGAGCAAGAGGTCTATCAAATGAAAGATACAGCTCCAACCTTTTACAATGCAAAATATCTGCAAGTAAAAGTTCTGCATTTAACCTGGATTCGTCTATTCCTTTTCTCTTCAGATACTCAGAGGAAAGATTTATTGCTTCTAATACTGTTAACATTAATTTTTAAAAATATTCTTTTCAAAGTTAAATAAATGTGCATAAGAATTAAAAAATTATTAGATTTAACAAGTAAAATGAAAGTTACTTTAGGAAGAGTAACTAATAATCGGTTTACCTCTGAAAATGAACGAAAAAGAAATAAAAAAAATCCTTATTATTAAATTAAAAGGAATTGGGGATGTAGTGTTATCAACTGTAGTTCTTGATAATATTCGCAATGATTTTCCTCATGCTGTAATTGATTTTCTTACAGAACCACCAAGTTTACCTGTATTCGAAAATTTAAAACAGGTAAATAATGTATTAGTTTACAGAAAAAAATCTTTCCTAAGCGGGTTAAAAATAATTTTTACAGTAATGGTAAAACGCTATAATCTTGTACTTGATTTTTATTCTAACCCAAGAACAGCTTTAATTACATTTTTGAGTTTAGCAAAATATCGTGCAGGATTTCCCTATCGCGGAAGAACATATGCTTACAATCTATTCGGTCCACAAGAAAGGAGTAAATATCATTCATCTGATTTACACCTGCAATTTTTAAAAAATGTCGGACTTAGTTATTCAACTAAAAATCTTTACTTTAGTTTGAAAAAGAATGATGATGAATTTGCAAAAAAAATTTTCGAACAACATTTTAATAAAAGTGAAAATATTGTTGGACTATGTCCTGGTGGGGGCTGGGAATCGAAGAAATGTGATCCTGTTAAATTTGCAGAGATCGGTAAAGCAATAATTGAAAAATATAACGTAAAACTCCTTGTGCTTTGGGGACCTGACGATTTGCAGGATGCCAAAGAAATTGTAAAACAGGTTAATAAAAATATTGTACTCGCTCCCGCTACAAATATTTCTGAAATGGCTGCTTTAATGAAAGGTTGTAAGTTTATTGTTTCAAATGATAGTGGGCCTCTTCATATTGCTACTGCAGTTAATATACCTGTCCTTGGCATTTATGGTCCAACTGACCCCAAATTACAAGGTCCATATGGAGAAAAGCATGAATATATTCGATTTGATGAACTTGATTGTATAAATTGTAATCTGTTAAAATGTCCAAAGCAGCATGAATGTTTTCTTTTACTTCCTATCGATAAAGTTATGGAGAAAATATCTTTGCTTATTAAAAAGAATGATTTAAGTTTGAATTGAGATGAAAAAGATAGAAGTCGGACTAAAAAATATTTTTCTAAAAATTCTTTTATTTTTTAATAAAAAGACAAATTCAAACAATAAACCTGTATTTAATGAATCATCAAAAATTTTATTCGTTAGATTAAACAGAATTGGAGATGCATTAGTATCAACAGCATTGATTCATGAAATTAAAAAAAATATTCATTGCAAAATTTCTGTATTGGCTGATAAAAAAAATTTTTTCGTATTTAACAATAATCCAGACATTGATGAAATAATTATATTTCAAAAGGGATTCTCGAACTTTAGAAAAATTGTAAAAAGACTTAATGAAAATAATTTTGATGCTGCAGTCGATCTTCACACAGATGTTTCAACAACTGTTAGTTTTTTAATTAGCTTTTTAAAAATTCCTTTTAAATTTGGCCTTGAAAAAGAAAACAAAATTTTATTTACACATACAATTAAATGCTTAGATGTAAAAACCAATCATGTGATTGATAGATTATTGCAATTGAATAGTCTATTTAATATTAATTTGAATTCTCATTCAGCGAATGTTGTTTATAATGCCACTGATAAATCTTTGAAGACAGTTACGACATATCTCACAAGAAAGTTTTCTCAAAATAAGTTTCTTCTGGGGATTAACATCTCCGCTGGAAGCCAGGCAAGATTCTGGGGCATTGAAAAATTTAATGACCTTCTAAATTTTATTTCAGGTTATGATATTAATTACCTGCTCCTTTCATCAACACGAGACTTAAAGTATGCAATGGAAATGCGAATCGAAAAAGAAAAGATTTATTATACTCCAGACTTTGATGAGTTCGCCGCTATGATTTCTAAAATTGATATGTTGTTTTCTCCCGATACAGCCACAATTCATCTTGCTTCAGCTTTTAAGAAACCTGTTTTTGGCATCTATGTAAATTACAATACAGATGAAATGATCTGGAGTCCATATAAATCTGATTTTGATTGTGTAATAACAAAGGAACCGACTTTATTTAATGTAACTTCGGAAGAAGTAATAACAAAGTTTAAATTATTCTTGGAGAAATATATATGAGTAAACTAAACATACCATCGTGTAAAAATTTTACGGGTTATAAACCTTGTTACCCGGGTTATAATTGTCTTGAAAATGGATGCAAAGACAACTCACAACTTGGAACCAAAATTCTTATAATTAATCTTGATGCAATGGGAGATGTATTGATGACCACTGCTCAACTTACATCTTTAAAGAAAAAATTTCCTGACTCAACAATTTACTGGATGACAGGAAAAGAATGTGATAAATTGCTATTAAACAATCCTTATGTTGACAAAATACTTGGTTATGACTATGAGACAATTTTATTGATTCAACAAATGAAATTCGATTATATTTTCAACCTTGATAAGTCACAAAAAACTGCAGCTTTAATTATGTCCCTCAATTGTAAAAACAAATTGGGCTTTGGATTAAATGAAAATGGAAGTATAATTCCTCTAAATAAAGGAGCTTATTATAACTATAAGCTTGGCATGGATGATCATTTAAAATTTAAAGAGAATAAGCGAACAAAAATTGATTATGTTGCTGAAACAATGGATCTTGAGTTCAATAAGGATGAATACATATTTAATTTTACGGATGAAGAGAATGCTTATATTGCTAATTTTAAAAAGAGATTTGGAATTGGGGAAGATGATTTCGTTATAGGATTTAATACCGGTTGTTCTGATCTCTATCCAAATAAAAAAATGTCCGTTTACCAGCATGCTTATTTAATTGATAAACTACTTCGTTATAAATTATTCAGAATTATTTTGCTTGGAGGTCCGCAAGATAAAGATCGCAATCAGGAAATCTTTTCTCAATTTCCACAGCACCATCAAACAATAATAAACAGTCCAACCAATCAGGGATTAAGAAGAGGTGCTTGTTATGAGAGCATCGCTGATGTTGTTGTCACAGGTGATTCTTTTGGAATGCACCTGGCAATCGCATTAAAAAAATACGTTATTGCATGGTTTGGTTTAAGTTGCTGGACGGAAATAGAACTTTATGATCGAGGTGTTAAAATTTATCCTGAGAATCTTGCTTGTGCTCCTTGCTGGAAAAAAACCTGTCCATATAACCTTGAGTGCATTTCTATGATAGATCTTGACAGGATTGAAAGAGAAATTTTAAATTACTATAATTCTCATCCAAAAATGAGAACCACAAAACCTGGCGAATAAAAAAGACATATTATCCTTATTTAACAAACTTGAACGCCCATTAGTACTTGATGGAGCAATGGGAAGTTTGCTTCAACAAAAAGGAATTGCAAGACATCCAGAGTTATGGATGTCTTTTGCAAATATTACTTCACCGGAGACAGTCCAGAATGTTCACCAAAAATATTTAGATGCCGGAGCCGATATTATTACTACAAACACCTTTAGAACAAATCCAGCATCTGTAACTAAAAGTAAAATTGACTACTCAATAGAAAAATTAATTTCAGTTAGTGTAAAACTTGCTAAAGGAATTAAGACAGATAGAAAATACTTTATCGCTGGTTCAAATGCACCAGCAGAAGATTGTTATCAGAAAAAAAGAAAACTTTCAAAAAAAGAGTTGGAAAAAAATCACAAAACACATATTGATTTACTTTATGCAAATGAAGTTGATGTTATTCTTAACGAAACTCAAAGTCATTTTGATGAAATAGAAATAATATGCAAACATTGTTCGACCAACAAAATTCCATATATCATCAGCTTATTCTTCAATAAAAAGCTTGAACTTCTGAGCGGAGAAAAACTTATTGACACAATCAATTTTATAAACAATTTCGAACCTATAGCAATTGGTTTAAATTGTATTAATCCGAAAATTTTTGCAGCTGCAATTGAAAAAATACATTTTTCAACTTATTGGGGTTTCTACTTGAATTGTGGTTCGGGAAACTACTCCGATGAAAATATTTCTTGTGGTCTTTCACCTGAAGAATATGTTAAGGTAGTTCAGGAATCAATTAACAATAAAACATTATTCGCAGGAGCTTGTTGCGGTTCTGGTTATTCACATATAAAAAAATTAAAAGAATTTTTCGATGGAAAGAATAATAATAAAATCACCAGCTAAAATAAATTTTGGTCTGAACATTGTTGAAAAACGTTCAGATGGATATCATAATATTGAAACCATTTTCTATCCAATTTCTCTTTATGATGTTTTAACTTTTGAATACTGTAACAAATTAATTTTTACAAGTAATGACATCAAATTGCAAAACGATGAAGATAATCTTATTCTGAAGTCTGTAAGATTGTTGGAGAAAGTAACTGCAAAAAAAATTAATCTATCAATACATCTTGATAAAAATATTCCTATCGGAGCTGGTTTAGGTGGAGGAAGTTCTAATGCAGCTCATACTTTATTGTCAATTAATGAATTTCTCTTATTAAAAATAAAAGACGAAACACTTAAAGAACTTGCATTGATGCTTGGTTCTGATGTTCCTTTTTTTCTCAAACCTTTTCCCTCATTTGCTGAAAGACAGGGAGAAATTTTAACGCAAATTGATTTTCATATAAATAAGTTCATCTTATTAGTCAATCCGGGGATTCATGTTTCTACTAAGTGGGCTTATCAAAATATTAAACCTCAAAAGCCGTCATTCAAATTATCATCAATGAAAAATTTAATGATTGAAGATTTTTCACTCTTAAAGGATAAAGTAGTAAATGATTTTGAAGAAATTGTATTTGCTGAATATCCTGCAATTAAAATAATTAAAGAAACACTTTATAAGCTTGGTGCCGAGTTCAGTTTGATGAGTGGCAGTGGTTCAACAATCTTTGCAATTTTTAATGAGAAAGAAACAGCAGAAACTGCACAAAGTTTTTTTTCTGAAAAATATTTTACTTATATGGAGAGTCCTGAATGAAAAATTTTATATTACTTTTTTTCTTAGCTATATTTTTCTTTAATGGTTGTTCAACAACAAAAGTAATCAATGAAATAAATTTTATTTCTCGAAGTGAATGGAATGCTGACGAACCAAAACCCTACAAGAATCAAATCCCTGAAAGAATAACAATTCACCATGAAGGTACAATTTTCGACCCGCAAAAAGAGACTGCAGCTTCTCATATTAAGAAAGTTCAAACCTGGGGAATGGGAAAGGATAGGAATTGGAGTGACATACCCTATCATTTTATAATTGATTTTGATGGAAATGTTTTTGAAGGCAGGAATGTTTTTACCGCAGGAGAAACAGCTACGGAATATAATCCTGATGGACACTTGTTGATTACTTGTCTTGGAAATTTTGAAGAACAGGAATTAACACAAAAACAACTTGAAGCTTTAATTAACACAATCGCTTTTTGTTGTAAAAAGTACCTGATATCACCCGAAACAATAAAAGGACATAAAGATTTTGCACAGACATTATGCCCGGGAAAAAATCTTTACAAATTTTTAGAAAACGGATATATAATGAAAGAAGTAAAGATAAGGCTCGATTCTTTTGAATAATTTATTTTAATTAGTAAGAATTTCTATTGTCGATAATAAGGACAAATTCTCCTTTGAGATGACTTTCTTCAACTTTGTTTAAAAGAGTATCAACTGACCCGCGAAAATAATTTTCATCTTTCTGAGTAAGTTGAAAAGCAATTACACAAAATGTTTTTTTACCGAAAATAGAAGCGACATCAACCAGAATTGCTCTTAACCTGTATGGAGTTTCCATTATGATTAATAATTCTTTTTTCTTTTTAAGATTGATAAGAGTTTTTCTTCGTATTTCTTTTTTGGGTGAGATCCAGCCGGCGAAATAAAAATTATCATATGTTAAACCCGCACCTGTTAACGCTGTTATCAGAGAGTTAACACCAGGAACAACAATAATTTCAATTTTTGAATTTACACAAAGAGAAAACAGAAAATTTCCCGGGTCAGAAAAAAGCGGAGTACCACCATCAGAAATTAGAGCTGCAGAAAGCCCTCTCTTTATTTTTTCAACTACTTCATCAGAATTTTCTTTTTCATTATGTTCGTTTACTGAAAAGAGTGGTTTATCAATTTTATAATATGAAAGAATTCTTTTAGCCTCTTTATATTCTTCACAAATAATAAAATCAACTTCTTTCAAAATTCGCAAAGCACGAAGAGTAATATCTTCATAATTACCAATCGGGGTTGATACAATATAAAGTTTTCCAAAATTATTCATTAATCTTTTAAGATTATAATTTTGCTAAATGTGGTGGAATAAATCCACGATAAGTATCAAATCGTGCCATATAAGTAACAATATTAAAATCTTTATTGCGCAAAGTTCCACCAGATGGATAAAGAAAAAAGTCTTCTATTTCTGTAGTTGATTCTGTTGAAGGCAATCCATCTTTAACATAAAATTTTACTTTATAAAAGCCCAGTTCATATTCAGATTGCTGTATTTGTTTAAGGAGATTATCTTCTGAAAATATTAATAAATCCATAACACCAAAGTTTATTGTAATTCTTTAATTTTTTCAATTAACTTTTCGACTTCAATATCAAATCGACTATTATCTTTACGAATTTTCACTTCAACTTTACCATCCTTTAATTTTTTTTCACCTACAATAACCTGTAAAGGCATACCAAGTAAATCAGCATCATTAAATTTAAATCCAGCTCCAGCTTCAAGCCTGTCATCATAGAGCACTTTAAATCCTTCTTGT
>CAZQSR010000096.1:0-421 GCA_964596145.1 uncultured Ignavibacteriaceae bacterium | reverse complement strand
TGATGTTTCAGCAATAATTTCTTTTTTATTATTCAAAGCTATAAGATGAATGTCAAAAGGAGCCAAAGGACCATCCCAGATAATTCCTTTATCATCGTGGTGTTGTTCGATATAACAAGCAATTACTCTTTCAACACCAATTCCATAGCTTCCCATGATAATTGGTTTTTCATTCCCTGATTCATCTGTAAACAAAGCTCCCATAGCCTGGGAATACTTTGTTCCAAGTTTAAAGATATGACCCAATTCTATTGCAGTAAATACATCAAGATTATTTTTACAGTTAGGACAACCTTCTCCAGCTTTTACAGTTCTAAGATCTTGATATTCAACATTTTTCACATCTCTAAGAAAATCTATTCCACCAATATGATAATCATTTTTATTTGCACCACTAAACATATTATTGGAATCTTTCAGA
>CAZQSR010000095.1:0-8187 GCA_964596145.1 uncultured Ignavibacteriaceae bacterium | reverse complement strand
ATAACTTGACAAGAAAGTGCTTCGAAATCGGCAACTAACCATAGCGCCAAACGTTGTGGCACATATTAAAACAGAGTAAACTATGGCAATTTCAAATTTCTTAAAAGACCTTGAACGGTTTGGTTTTAAAACAAATATAAACGACAATCAAATCGAGGTTGATTATGATGAAATCCAATTTACGCTAGAAATCGATGATGATTGGACTAAATCTATAAAAAAGGTTTATAAAGCAAAACAATACGAATTAAACCATGATTTTAAATATATGGTATCAAATAATTCTATTGAATTTCAAGTTTTCAAATTGACCCCAAGTTTTGTTTATAAACCATTCTTTGAGTTTAGCTCTGAAAACTCAGATAAAGTATTCTTGACAACAATGTCAAAAGAATATCAACTTAACCTTTTTAGGTCCGAAGAATATGACATTGAAAGGGTAATTAGAAGAATCAAAAGTAGGTTTTCATCAAGGTCAGAAAGAATAACAACTCGACGACCACGCTTTCATTATAGAATTGAGGATTTATTTATAAACTTTAATACAATAACATTTCAAACCAAAAGGAAAATTGATAAAGATAAGCTAATAGAAATTGGAAGACAGAAATGCAAATCATGTTTATTTAAACTGGCTGTATCACAAAATGAATGTTGGGAATTAAGAGAAATAATTAAGGCTAAAGGTTTTAATATTCCAATTTCTGAAGATGATGAAAAAGACTTGAATATTCCTAATACAATTTATGAAGATGATTTGGTAGGTTTTTATAAAGTTGCAAAAAGTAGTTTATTCCCAAGCCAATCATTTTTGTCATACTATCATGTCTTGGAATACAATTTTTTAAGAGTTGCTGATGAGGATTTATTCAATAAAACAAAAGCAATTATTAACTCAGCAAATTTTAATTCAAGTTATGACAATGTTAATAGACTACTTTCGGTATTGCAGAAACATGAGAAGAATCTCGACGAAACAAATATGTTAAAAGGAGTATTGAGCAAATATATAGTTGAGGAAGAATTAATACAATACATATTAGAAATAGAGAAAAAAGCAGGAGAACCAATATTCTCAAAACCAAAAGAGGAAATTTTTGGTGAAAGAATTCAGATAAAACTTGAAGAAGGTCATGCACTTTCAAATACTGCAAAGGTGATAAAACATATAAGAAATTCACTAGTTCATTCTAGTGATAAATATACGAGAGAGGAATGCGTGATTCCATTTTCAGCTTCAGAATCAATTGTAATTAAATACATTCCAATAATTAAATACCTTGCAGAAAGGATAATATATGCTTTTGGTAAATAAAATACGTGCCACAACACGCGGTATAAAACATTGGGGTTTAAGTGGTTATTTAAACATTCTGCCACGCATTAAGTTCGGTGTAACTGGACAGGAAAGTAGCCCGCAATCCCCAACGATTTCATACCGCCACCGTTACCGCCAAGTGTAAAAAGACAGACGACAGTACTAAATTGAAAAGTAAACCATTGTGAAAGGACAGAAAAATGAAATATTGACAAGACCAGCGAGCCGACACTCAAGCCGACCCGATGTTTTTTATTTTTTTGCCACCGCACATTTTTTAAAACAATTGCCAACCCACATTGCACACATTGCCAAAGCCCCACAACCCAACGCTGCAACCAAAGCTTTGTCAAAGAGTGCAATCTTGCTGACCCACACAAATTAGTTATGAATAAAGAAAATCAAATATTAATTGAATTATTAGAAGGGGTCGAGAATTGGTCTGAATTAAAGGTTAATCTTGAAAAGTATAATACGGCACAAACCGAAAACACTTCAAAGAAAACACTAGCAGGAAAAATATTCGAGGTTTTTACAAAATATTACTTGCAGACAGAACCCAAAAAAACAGAACTTTATAAGAATGTATGGTTGTATGACGAAATTTCTATTGAAATTAAGGAACAATTAAGACTACCTGCAATTGATCATGGAATTGATTTACTACTTCAAGACTTTGATAATAATTACCATGCAGTTCAGTGTAAATTTAAAAATGACGAAACTAAAAGTTTAAGCTGGTCAGGTGATAAAATTGCAAATGTTTTTGCTCTCGGTACAAATTGTCATAAAGTTATTGTTTTTACGAATGCTTCAGATACAACAAGTGTTGCAAAGGCATTTGAACAAAAATTTGAACAAATAGCTTTTGATGAATTAAATTCTATAGAGCCAGAAATATTTAAAAATATTCTTGAATTAGCCTTAGGAAATAGACCTAAAGAATTAAAAAAACATACACCAAAAGAGCATCAAGAAATAGCTATTAACAAAGTCGTTGAACACTTTGAAACTAATGCCAGAGGACAGCTTATTTTACCTTGCGGTGCAGGAAAAACTGTAACTGCCTTATGGATAAAAGAAAAAATAAAATCAAAAACAACGCTTGTTTTAGTTCCGTCACTTGCTTTGCTAAAGCAAATCAAAAACGATTGGGCAAGACATAAAACCAACCTTTATGCGTATTTATGTGTTTGTTCGGAAAAAGATATAGACAAGGACCAAGAAGATGCTATTCGATTACATACCTATGAAATAGGTGGTCCTGTAACAACTGATTTCGAAAAAGTAAAAATATTCCTACAAAAGGAAAATGAGAGAATTATATTTTCTACATATCAATCCATTGAAGTTATTGTCAATGCCGTTAACAAAATCAAGGATTTTTCTTTTGATTTGGTTATTTGTGACGAAGCTCATAGAACCGCAGGCAGTAGGGATAAAAACACATTTACTTTAGTGCATGATAATCAAAATATTCCTGCATTAAAGAGATTGTATATGACAGCTACTCCAAAAATAGTTTCGAAAAAATTAAAACGTAAACTTGGAGAAGATTATGAATTGTTTTGTGATATGAGTAATCCAAGAATTTTTGGTGATGAAGCGTATCACATGACTTTTGGGGATGCAATATCAAAGAAAATTTTAGTCGATTATAAAATTATTGGCATTGGGGTATCTGATAAACAAGTTAAAAAATATATAGATGAACGGAAATATCTTGGAAACTTCACTGCCGAAGATTTAGCAAATAACTACGCTTTAGAATTGGTAATGAATAACTACAATGCATTTCATTCAATTTCATTTCATTCAAAAGTTAAATTTGCAGAAGCTTTTGCCACGAGACATAAAGATTTTTTTGAAGAAGTATTTTCTAAAAGTGTTAACGGTAATCAGACCACCACATATCGTTCAAAAGTACTACAAGCATTTAAGGAAAGTCCTAAAGGCCTTGTTTCAAATGCGAGATGTTTAACAGAAGGAGTTGATGTCCCT
Source organism: uncultured Ignavibacteriaceae bacterium (assembly GCA_964596145.1). Classification (GTDB taxonomy): domain Bacteria; phylum Bacteroidota; class Ignavibacteria; order Ignavibacteriales; family Ignavibacteriaceae; genus CAZHVS01. Next base: position 4,868 of record CAZQSR010000095.1, on the reverse strand, counting down.
TCTATTGATTTAATATATTTCTGTGACCCCAAAACTTCTGTTATTGATATTGTTCAAGCGTCTGGTAGAGCATTAAGGCTTGACCCAAGCGGTAAAAAGGAATGGGGTTATATTGTTGTTCCAATATTTCATCATGAAGACGAAGACGTTGAAACAGAAATAAAAAAGAAACCGATTTTCGAACATCTAATTCAGGTAATAAGGTCGCTTTGCGACCACGATGAAAGGCTACGTGCTGAAATAAATGAAATTGCATTTAAAAAAGGAAAGCGTAGTAATTCCCGGATAAGAATTGATTTTCCCGATTCTAAAATTGAAAAAATCATCAAACTTGAAGGCATTGAAGAAAAGGTACGTGATGTTTTGTTTGATGAAATCATTGAAAAAACGAGTTCAAATTGGGAACAACGTTTTCTTGAAATCAAAGACTATATTGAAAAAAATGGACATTCAACAATTTCAAAAAATAATAAGGATTACATTGAATTGTATTACTGGGTTGGTAATCAGCGAAAATACTATTATGAGGATAAATTAGAATCTTCTAAAATTAAAAGACTCAATGATATTGGATTTGATTGGAAGGGACAAAATAGAAGAGAAATCACTGACTTGGATGAAATTTGGAAAGAGAGCTATCGTAAACTTGAAAAATATTTTGAAGAGAATAAAAATTCAGATGTACCAGCACGTTATGCGAATGACAAATCACTAGGGACATGGTGTGTTTCTCAAAGAGTCAAATATGATGAAGAAAAGTTAGCTGATTGGCAAATTGAATTACTTGAAAAATTGAATTTTAATTGGGATCCTAAAAATGTATTTGATAAGCGATTTAACGAGTTAATCGAATTCAAAAAAAAGTATGGCAACGTAAAAGTTCCTACACAAGGAAGCAAAGAGTATAAAGACCTTGGTAGGTGGGTAAATAGATTAAGAGTTATTTATAAAAGCGGATTTCTTGACGAACAAGGCAATGTTCGTTCAAGTGGTTTTGGTCATATTAAAGCATATCAACTTAAATTACTAAATGACATCGGTTTTTTATGGAATGCAGTAAAAGGAGATTGGTACGATAGATTTGCAGAATTAAAGGAATACTTTGACAAGAATGGACATTCAAATGTAAAGCAAGCCGAAAATTTCTCCTTATATCAGTGGTGTTACAAACAAAAAAGGAATAAAGAAAACTTAACAGATGATAAAATTGAAAAATTAAATTCAATCGAATTTAATTATGAATTTCAACCTCAGACTGGTAGTGATGCGGGACTTGTTGTTTGGTCTGATAGATTATCTGAATTATCAGATTATTTTGATTCGTTTGGAGATTATAATATTCCAAGAAATGATCCTGAATATAAAAGTTTACTTATATGGCTAAGGCACCAAAGAAGTTTGCAATTACAAGGTAATTTATCCGATGAAAAAATTTCATGGTTAGAAGATATCGGATTTTCGTTAGATGATTTTTTTAGTACCGATGATGTCGAAAATTGGAACAACAACCTTCAGAAATTGAAAGATTATTTTGAAAATACTGGTAGTTTTTATATAGCTCAAAATGACGAAGTAAATAAAAGCCTTTTGAGTTGGATTCGCTATCAAAAATCCCTATTCAAACAAGAAAAATTGAGTGATGAAAAAATAGATAAACTAAAGAGTATCGGTTATTCATTTGATATTAATTACAGAGGCAAGGGAGTTCGAATAAAAAATGATGAAATTGATAATGAGTGGCTTGAAATGTTGAACAACCTAAAAGATTACTTTGAAAAAAACAAAACATTTTTAATTCCAAATAAAGATAAAACAAATCAAACCCTTAGAAACTGGTTGCGTTATCAGAAAAGTCTTTACAATACCGGAATGTTAGGTGACGATAAGGAAAAGCGTTTAATTGATATAGGATATTCTTTTAGTTTAAATTTTAGAGGAAAATCTTTAAATTCTATTTCAAACGAATTGAATCCAGTTGAGAAGGATGATAAACCATCAACATGGGAAATGAGGTTTGCAGAATTCAAACAGTATTATTTGGACAACCAAACATTTTTCATTCCATCGGATGATAAAGAATTACAGCAACTATTAAGTTGGATAAGGTATCAACGGATTTTATACAAAGAAGATAAACTTGAAAAAAATAAACTTGAAAAATTTAATGAATTAGGATATTCTTTTGAACTTGATTTTCGAGGCAGAAAAGGAAATGATGAAAATTCAATCAGAGAAGATTGGTATATAAGATTATCTCAGTTACAAGAATATTTTAAAAATACTGGCACTTTCTTCATTAAAGGAAATGATAGAGATAATTCAGACCTTTTGCAATGGTTAAGATACCAACGAATTTTAAAGAAACAGGGAAAATTAACGGCTGAACAGTTAGAAGCCTTTTCAAATATAGGTTATTCTTTTGAAACAAAATATTATGGACTAGGTCGTGAGAAAAAACCGAAAACTGAAAAACCAAAACCTGAAACTGACCGTAATTCTTGGGATGCAAACTACTTAAAATTATTAAACTATAAAATGAAAGTTGGTAATTGCAACGTGCCAAGAGATTTTAAAGATGATAAGCCATTAGCTAACTTCGTTGTAAGACAAAGAGCATATTACAAACAGGGGAAATTGAGCAATGACCAAATAAATAAATTGGAATTTCTTGGCTTCGAGTGGGAAGTTGACAGGACAAAGGTTTGGATGGAAGCATGGAATAAAAAATATTCGCAATTGTTGTTGGTATTTCAAGAAACCAAAAGTTCACATATTACCAGTTCATACGAAGACAATACGCTTTATACATGGACACTGCAACAGCGAATGAAAAAACGCAATGACGAATTATCAGATGAGCAGATTAAATTGCTAGATGATATTTCATTTAATTGGAATCCTGAAGGTGCAAGTGGTTCGCCAGATGATGAACGTTGGTTTGAAATGCTTGAACAATTAGAGCAATACAAAAAACTAAAAGGTAATTGTAATGTTTCGCAACTTGATAAAGTTTATAAAAAACTTGGTAGGTGGTTAAATGATCAAAGAGTTAGTTTCGCAAGAGGAAAACTACTCGAACATCGAAAAGATTTATTAAATGAGATTGGTGTTATTTGGAATTTGAAAGAACACGAGTTTGATTCCAGAGTTAAAATGCTTCAAGAATTCTATCATAAAAACGGTCATTTTGATGTAAAGCAAAGTGATAAAGAATTTGGTGGCTTATATGATTGGCTTTACAAGATAATTACAAAGGGAACAACAGAAGAAAGAAAAAAGAAACTTGAAAGTATTGGTTTCGATGTTTCAAAAATTATATCTATAGATAAATAAAACAAAATAATATGGAACAATCAGTTGCATTTCTTGACCTGCTTGCATTTTCAAATCATGTAAGAGAAAATACACAAGATGCTTTAATGGCATTTACAACATATCGTACAATATTAGAGACTAAAATAACTGACGATATAATGCATCCGCCTGCATCATATTCTAATCCAATTTTAGAGGACTTGGCAAGTAAAAGTTCAGTAAATAGTTTTAATTATTTTTTACCTTTTTCCGATTCAGTTTTTATTGCTTCTGATAATCCGAACTTATTTATTAAACAATTAGGTTCATTTGTTTTGCATTGCTTTACTTTTACATCAAGACATTATGAGCAACCAGAGGACACAACGAATCCAACAAAAGTTAGTATATCAAGTATTGGTATTGATAAACAAGGGAAGGTTTTTGAAGAGAAAGTAGCATCAAATTATTATCCAACATTATTTAGAGGAGGGGTTGCATATGGTGAAGTAATACCAATTGAGCTTATGGGGAAAGTAAACAATCAACCTCAAAAGATTTCAAATCTAGCTGGGCCAGCTGTTGTGAAAGCAGTGAATTTAGAAAGCAAGATTAAGGGACCTCGTATTGTTTTTGAAAAGGTTTTTTACGACAAATTAGATGCACAAACTAAAAGGTATGTTTATGAAACAGAAATAAATGGAATTTATGAATTGCTTTGGCCAGCATTAAAGTTTATTCCAGAAAATGGAGTTAATGAAATTAGAAATTTTAATGATTTATTCTTACCAACAGTTAATCTTTGGAAAGCTTATAATCATACTCCCTATTCTGAGCATTACTTTAAATTGGTAGAATTAGTTGTTATAAGTACTTTAAGAATATTTGATAGCTACGGAATGAAAGATGAGTGTGTTAGACATATTAGCGAAGTAATTTCTAATCATAAATTAGATGAAAAGAAAAAGGTTTTATTGAAAACATATTATGTGTAAATATCCTACTTGCAAGCACATTGCCAAAGCCACACAAGCCAACGCAACAACCAAAGCTTTGTCAAAGAGCTTGCAAAACAACGCACCGAGAGAAATTGTTTTAAAAAATCTGCCACCACTTAAAAAATAAAAAACGCTGACACACGAGCCGACAGAAAAAAAAGAAAGTAAAATGACAATGACACGGAAACTGAATAATGACAATGGTTTACAAGACTGGAAGACAGAACACCAGGCGGTAACAGGCGGTATATTTTATTGCCGAGATAGTGCGGGTTTCAGCGTTTCTACATCTAATAAACTTTCGTGTAACTTGACAGGACAGTGCTTCGAAATCGGCAACAAAAACATACCGCCAAAACGTTATGGTTCATTGCGAAAATTTGATTTTTTAGCTATCGTTCTTTGACAATTTTTACCGGTTTTTGAAAAATGAAATTTTGAAACGAAAATCAGAAAAAATCTAAATCAGATTTTTAAAACCAATTCAACAAAAACCGGGTAAATAATGAAAAATGGTTTACAGCACATTGACCGCATTTGTCATGAAATTTGTGAGGGCAAATTTCGATGCCAATC
>CAZQSR010000094.1:0-8209 GCA_964596145.1 uncultured Ignavibacteriaceae bacterium | reverse complement strand
GATTTGTTGCTGTTCCCTGCCCCTTAAAAGTAACTATTGTATCTTTTATTACTACTTCTCCCTTTGAAAAAGGACATTTTACTTCAGCACCATTATAATGAGAAACCCACGAACCAGATGCTTTAATCGAACCATCGTTAAATTTTTCAAAAGCATAAGTTCCATAGTTAGAAGTATCGTTATTAACAACTGCATACCACACTTCGGTTGCAACAACAGTAGTATTTGCATCAGAAGGATTGCTTTCACTCACTTTACAACTGCTTATTGATAATACAAGGATTAATATTGATGCGGAAATAATGAATTGTTTCATATATGTGCTTTCTTACAGAAGTTATGTTTTACATTTTATAATGAATACATTACTTATAATTCAAAATAGAATGATTTAATATTTACAATTAAAAAATAAAACTAATTTTATTTATTAACAATGTTCTTAAGCACAGCAGTAGCAGCAGTAATATTCTCTGCATGAAAGATAGCCGAACCTGCAACAAAAACTTCGCACCCTGCATTGGAAATATCTTCAATAGTATCCTTACTAACTCCGCCATCAACTTCAATAAAGAATTTATAATTGTGTTTATGTTTTAATTCAGCCGCAGCTTCAATCTTTTTTAAAGAAGATTTGATGAATGATTGTCCGCCAAATCCCGGATTAACAGACATAATTAACAGTAAATCAATTTCATCAAGAATATCCTCAACAGAAGATAAAGGAGTAGCAGGATTAATTGAAACACCGGCTTTGCAGCCAAGCTGTTTTATCTTAGTAATAGTTCTATGCAGATGAATAACCTCTTCCCTGTGCACAGTAATAACGTTAGCACCTGCTTTAGCAAACTCTTCAAGAAGGTTATCCGGTGTTTTAATCATCAAATGTACATCAAGCGGAATTTTAGAAACTGATTTTACAGCTTGAATAATTATTGGACCAAAAGTAAGATTAGGAACAAACTGTCCATCCATAACATCGCAATGAATCCAGTCTGCACCGCCAAGCTCAGCAAGACGAATTTGATTAGGAAGGTTTGCAAAATCTGCAGAAAGGATAGATGGAGCAATTAGTTTCATAACTTATTTCACTTCTTCGTTTGATTCAACATTTTTAGTAATAAACAAATCCACAGCATCATTTTCATTAAGCATATTGCCCTTTACAGGATACTGGTCAAGCACTGTATTTGGCAAAACAGAGAACGAAGGCTGATAATTAATCTTTCCAACACGCAGTAATTTCTCGTGAAGAATCCTTGTAGCCTCAGCAAGCGATTTACCAATCAAATCAGGAACAGGAATATTCCCTTCTGTAGAACCAAGACTAACAGAAAGACTAACAGTTTTTCCTCCTTTAACCTTAACATTTGGTGCATACTGCTGGTCAACCACAATATCCTTCGGGTTATTCGATTGAACTTCTACAATCTCTCCTACTTTTAATCCAAGTCTTTCAAGCGTAAGCTTTGCATCTCTTACACTTTTACCTCTAAGCTGCGGCATAGACACATATGGCTCTCCCCCGCTTACCACAAGGAAGATAGTACGCCCTTCTTTCACTATTTCGCCGCCAACCGGCTTTTGCAAAATAATTGTGCCTTCCGGATATTTCTTATCATACGAAGTATCACCAACAAAAGCATTTAAATTTGCATCTTCAAGCAGTCTAATTGCCTCATTAAGTTTTAATTTTTGCACTTTAGGAACTTTAACTTCATTTGCACTTACATAAAAGGGCATAATAATGTAGTTAATTATCGCAAGAAAGATGAAAAAGCCTATTAAAATATAAATAGTTTTTCTGATAAACGGTTTTTGAAATATATTATTCATCACTTCAAATATATTAATTGGCTGCAGACTTTACAACGTCTGAAAAAATGGAGTGAAAAATTTAATTTAATCCTCTGTTTACTTAGTTACCAGCAGAGCTTTCCCTTTTGCATCGAATGTTAAGTTTAGCGGAGTATTATTATTGTACAATGCAACCTGAAAAGTGGTGTCTCTGTTTTTAATTTTCTTTTCACAATAAACAATATGATAAGATTTGTAAAAGTTATTGCAATATTCACGAATAGGATGTAAGATATCTTTCTCTTTAATTCTTTCACGGATAATATGAATTCTTCCATTAGGCATAAATTGTACAATACTTTGCTTACAACCTTCTGTCATTTCAATTTCATAAACTATTTCACCTTCATCAGACCTCGCTTTCCAGATATTATTTATTATTGCACTGGGATAATATTCAAATAAAGCATTTAAAACCGGTTTAGGAAGGTCTACCTTTTTTATTTTTTGTGCATTAAGTATTGTATCATCAACAAAAAGGATTATATATAAAGCAAAAAACAGTATATAAAAAACTTTAAGCATAAAATCACACCTCCTATAAAGAAATTAAATCCTGATACAAAAATAATTCTTTTAACCTTAATTTAAAATTTTTTAAGTTTATTAATTAAAATATTGAAGATTATCAAACTTTTCTTTAAGTTTGAGATGGTTATGGAGTTAACCTTTTCCTTTTAAAGGAAAAAACCTCTTACGATGGAAATCGTCCTTTGATTTACTTCCGGACTAATGACTCCTACCTAAAAAAGATTAATTAATTATTGAAGGAGTAATTTAATTTGCAAAATTATGCAATCGTTTTTTTTGGAGCAGGCATTGGCGGGATGTGTCGTTACTGGTGCTCAAGCATTGTTTATAAATTTCTACCAACCAATTTTCCTTATGGAACGTTAGCAGTCAATATTATTGGCAGTATTATTCTTGGTTTTGTATTCTATTCCTTATATGAAAAAGGAATAATAAACCAGGATGTGCGTTTATTTCTATCCATAGGGTTTTGTGGTGGATTTACAACATTCTCTACATTCTCTTTTGAAACGATTAACTTACTTAAGAACTCGGAATACTTCTTTGCAGTATTAAATATATTTGCAAATGTTCTGTTTTCATTAACGGGAACATTTACTGCTTACATTCTATCTAAATAAGGAAAGATTATGCATATAAAAGGTGAAGCTAAATTACTAAGAATCTTTATTGGTGAATCAGATATATCACATCATAAACCTGTATATGAACTTCTTGTCTCTGAAGCAAGAAAATTTGGTCTTGCAGGGGCAACAGTTTTTAAAGGTATTATGGGTTTTGGTGGAACAAGCCGGATTCATACATCAAAAATTCTTCGTCTCTCGGAAGATTTACCACTTATAATTGAAATAGTTGATGAGGAAGATAAAATAGAAAAATTTCTTCCTATCGTTGATGAATTATTTGAAAAAGCAAATTGCGGTGGTTTAATTACAATTGAAAAAGCAAGCATAATTAAATACACTGCTGATAAAACGAAAAAATATTGACATGAAATTTATGTAAGTAATAAATAATATATGTCTGCTACAAAACTGACTGCAAAATTCCGTATAAAAAATAATGTTCCTTTTTCAATTGAAACATTAAGCGGAAGAATTTATAGATGTGGAGTATGTGGAAATGTATTCTTTTCAAGAGATGAATTAGAAAGACATTTAAATCATGAAAAAAGTAACAACATAGAAAAACTGATGTTCCCTGAGTTGGATAAAAACGTAACAGTTAGTGTTATTTATACTCAAGACATTAGAGATTTAACAAACCCTAAATATCCTCGTCTTGTAAAAGGCGATAAACTTTTTAAACAAAATAAAATGGAGTAAAAAAAATGAAAATAACAAAAATAATAGGAAGAGAAATTCTTGACTCAAGAGGAAACCCAACTGTTGAAGTTGATCTTGAATTGGAAGGAAAATATTTTGGTAGAGCAATAGTACCAAGTGGTGCTAGCACGGGTGAAAAAGAAGCTGTTGAATTACGTGATGGTGATAAATCAAGATTTAAAGGAAAAGGCGTATTAACGGCTGTTAAAAATGTAAATGATTTAATTGCAAAGCATCTTGTTGGTAAAGTTATTTCTTCACAAAAAAATCTTGATGAAGAATTGTTACAATTAGATGGAACTTTTAATAAAGCAAAACTCGGTGCTAATGCAATACTGGGTGTTTCTTTAGCTTACTTAAAAGCTGATGCTATAAGTAAAAATATTCCTGTTTACAAAAACCTGATTGACAGAAATAACTACATCCTCCCTGTCCCCTGTATGAATGTTATCAATGGTGGTAAACACGCTGATAATAATGTTGATTTCCAAGAATTCATGATTGCTCCTCATAACGCAAATTCCTTCAAGGAATCAATTCGTAAAGGAATCGAAGTATTTCATACATTAAAAGAAATATTAAAAAAGAAAAATTATTCAACAGGTGTTGGAGATGAAGGTGGATTTGCACCAAATTTGAAATCAAATGAAGAAGCTGTAGAAGTTATTCTTGAAGCAATTGAAAAGGCAGGTTACAAACCTGGAGTTGATGTTTCTATTTGTTTGGATCCAGCTGCAAGCGAAATGTGGGAAGATGGCAAGTATAAATTCTTTAAATCAGATAACCGCCTTGTAACTTCTGATTTTATGGTTGACCTCTGGAAGAAATGGGCAAATACATATCCGATAATTTTACTTGAAGATGGAATGGCTGAAAACGATTGGGAAGGCTGGAAAAATCTTACTATCGAATTAGGAAATAAAATTGAATTAGTTGGTGATGATATTTTCTGTACAAATCCAAAAATTCTACAGGAAGGAATTGATGAAAAAATTGCTAACTCAGTCCTGATTAAATTAAACCAGATTGGAACTGTTACAGAGACTCTTGACACAATGGCTCTTGCAGCAAAGAATAATTACAATTGCTTTGTATCTCATCGTTCAGGTGAAACAGAAGATACAACAATTGCTGATTTAACAGTATCAACAAATGCTGGTCACTTAAAAACCGGAAGCGGCTGCAGAAGTGAAAGAATCGCCAAATTTAATCAATTAATTAGAATTGAAGAAGAACTCGGCAAGAATTCTACATTTGCCGGATTAAAAACCTTCAAAAATAAATAAAGATAACTTAGAGGTTGCTTTTTCTTTAAGGCAACCTCTTTTTTATTATAAATTCTCATCGTTCGGTTTTAAGAGATTTGTCTCAATTATTCCAGAACGAATAAGCTTTCAGAAAAAATATTATGAAGCAAAATGGCATCTTAAAATCAATTGTGGATTTGAAAAATCTTATAAGAGATTTTGAGAATAATGTTGACCTTTCCAACCAATTTGCTTCTTTCAGTAATAATTTAATAGAACTTGATAGACTTCAGAAAAAGCTTCAAGAAGAAAAAATCTATTTGGTTATTGTTGGGTTATTTAAGCGAGGTAAATCTTCAATTGTAAACGCGTTAATAAAAAGAGAAATTGCACCTTATTCAGTAATTCCATTAACCTCTGTTGTAACATTATTTGAATATGGTAAAGAAGATCAGTTAAAAGTAATTTTTACGGATAATCATGTGGTCCATGAAAACATTGAAACAATTTCTGAATTTGTTACTGAAACAAAAAATCCACAAAATATAAAAAATGTTGATTTTGTTAATATTCTGTTAAACTCTGATTTTCTTAAAAGAGTAACGCTTGTCGATACACCAGGAATTGGTTCCACATTTGAAAACAATACAGAGACAACTTATAACTATGTTGAAAAAATTGATGCAGCACTCTTTACCCTTTCTGCTGATTTACCAATCTCTAAAACTGAAGTTGAATTTTTAAAACAAATTCGTGCAAGTGTTCCGAAAATAATTTTTGTTTTAAACAAAATTGATTTAATAAACCAAAAGGAAATCGATAATATTCTTGCTTTTAACATATCTGTCTTAAAGAACATTTATAAAAATGAAGAGTTTGTGATTATTCCAGTTTCTGCAAAATTATGTCTTGAAGGGATTAAAAATAATAATGATGAACTTATTAGTAAAAGTGGTATCCAATTGTTGATTGATACAATAGAATCAATGTTGAAAGCTGAAAAAAAGAATGTGATTTTTACATCAACAAAAAATCAATTAAACAACCTGATACTAAAAACAGACGCTTTCCTTAAAATTAAATTAAAAACTCTTCTAACTCCAATTGATGAATTAAATGCAGATTATGATAAAGTACATTATTCTCTTGAAATAATGCATAAAGAAAAAGATGATTTTGAAATTTTAATTCAAGGCAAAATTAAAAATTTGCAGGAATATGTAACAAGTACTCTTTATGATTTTGCAGATAATTTATTTAAATATTACAGCGATGAATTAAATAAAAACCTTTCTGGTTTGATAGATGATTTACGCATTCATGGGAGTAAAATTATCAACGATAAGTATTTCACTTCTATAGAACAATCGTATGAACCATTAAAAGAAAAACTTGAAAAAGAAATAATCGAAAGATTCCATAATATTTTGTACGAATACTCACAAGGTTCAAACAGATTCTTAAATGAATTATTCAAAATATTTTCAGGACAATTACTATTTAATTTTCAGGAAGTAGTTGATAAATTTGATTTAAAAATATTTACAGTTTTTTATTTTTATTTTGAGAATAACTACAAACCAGTTTACCTAAAAATTAAATTATTTAGAAATACGATCTTAAGAATGTTCCGAAAAAAAATTAATTCTAAAGTGAAAGAAGTATTAAAACAAAATATTGATATGAATACAGGCAGGATTAATTATGACATAAATTATAAAATTCAGGAATCTTTCAGAAATTTTTCAATTAACCTTAATAATAAAATAACAGAGACACTAAACTTATTGCTGAACATAATTCAAGATACAATTCATAAAAAGAAAGAAACAGAAACATCCATTTCGGAAGACGAAAAGTTTCTTACTCAACAAATTAATAAATTGTCAGAGATTAATAATACCTTAATAAAAATGACAGAATAAAAATGAAATTGTTAATATTATCCGATATACATGCAAATTATCCTGCACTGGAAGCTGTTATTAATGCTGAAAATAATTTTGATAAAATTATTTTTCTTGGTGATGTTGTTGATTATGGACCACATCCAAAAGAATGTATAGAGTTTGTAAAAAACCTTGTTGATTATGCAATATGCGGGAATCATGATTATGCTTTAGCATTCAATACAGATTGTAACAGTATGAATTCGTTTCGCGAATATTCAATTGAAACAAGGAAATGGCATAAAAGTATTTTATCACAGGATGATATTAAATTTTTACAATCTTTGCCAATAGAAGCAAATATTAATATTGAAGGAAAATATTTCTTTCTTACTCATGCAACACCATTTGGCGAAATCTCTAAGTATCTTACTGAATCTGAACTTGAGGAAGAAATAAGATTATTACCACACAAGTATGTTATGTTAGGTCATACACACCGACAATATTCAAAATATATTTATGATACTTTTATATGTAATCCGGGTAGTGTAGGTTTATCAAGAGAATCTAATAAAGCCTGCTATGCTTTGTTTGAAGATGATAAATTTATTCTAAAGCATATTGATTATGATGTCCGATTGACAATTAATGATCTTATGAGAAGCCCTATACCTCAGCATTGCAAAGAAGGTTTAAGTAAAATTTTAATGCATAATTAGATTATTCTGATATAAGTAAAAAGATTTTAAAATGAATAAAATTGAACTACCGCAAAATTACATAAGAGTTCTTTCCGTTACTGCAAAGATTATTGAAGAAGAATTGAACGATTTAGAAAATCTTTTGTCGCGTAATCCTGAAAAATATTTTATAAAAGATATTCATCCTTCTCTTTCAGATACTGAAAAAAAAACTCTACTTGAAAAAATTAAACTACTTAGAGATCTGAATAATAAATTATTTAGCGAACTGAATCTTGAACATTATTCATTAACTGAATCGCAGGTGATAAAAGGAAAAACTACATACTTATGGTCGATTTTGTCTGACAGTAAATCCAAAGCATTAAAAGGATATGGAGAGTTAACTACAGAGACAGCAAAATTTTTAGATGAACGAATTGATGCATTATTGGCGATAGTAGAAGAGATTGATATTTAGTGTAACTAAATTTTTATTTATTTAATAGCTGATTAACTATTTGGGAAGAGATATCGTATTCATATCCTTTGGCGAGTAGAAATGAAAATAATTTTTGTTTTAATTTAGGACCTTCTATCCCCCTTTTTTTCAAAGTCTTTAATTTATTTTCTGCAATTAAAGTTGCTGATTGAGTATTTTCTTCTATCCCGACTTC
>CAZQSR010000093.1:0-8350 GCA_964596145.1 uncultured Ignavibacteriaceae bacterium | reverse complement strand
TGATTTAATAATAATGTTATCAACAAATCCTTTGCGAACACCGTTTATTGTTACGTTATCACCAATTTCTAAACCAGAAACATTTTCAAATTTAACAATTATTATTTTTCTGTTTGCATTCAAGGAAATATTTTTAGCCCAGCCAAGAATAGCAATAAATATTAGAATGGCTGTTAAAACTGTTATACCAACCTTAATTTCTGTTTTTCTCTGATCTTTCATTTTCTAAAAATTTTTTTGTTAAAATAAATTGTTGAGTTTCCAGTGAGTCAACTTTTTTATCAATCAAAATACTATCAAGTAAAGTAGCAACATTTTCAATTTTATTAATATGAATATTATCAAGTTTTTTTACATCGTTCATAAATATCTGAAAACTGGAAAACAAAGAATCTCTTTCACGTGATGGATTTACTTTTGAAAACTTTTTTTCAACATTATCAAAAACGCTGTTCAATGCATATTTTTTAATTGGATTAATAATAAGTTCATCTTTTTTGTTTGTAATAATATAGAATATGCCTGCAAAAAAAATTGTAGAAATAATTAATCCTTTAACTAAACAACCAGTTTTCATCTTATTTTTTCAGCAATAATTTTTCTTATTCTCTTATTTAAAATATCTTTCACTGTAAACTTAAAACCTTCATAGATAAAATTATAACCAATTTGTGGAATATTTTCTGCTTTACTAAAAATAAATCCGGCAAGAGTTTCATAACTTCCATCATCAGATTCAATGTTGATGTTTAATTTTTCATTTACTTCTTCTATTGAAAGAGAACCCGAGAGAGAGAATGTATTCTCGTTAATTTGCTGAAACAGATTTTCATCCTTGTCGTACTCATCACGAATTTCACCAACAACTTCTTCAATAATATCCTCAAGTGTAACCAAACCAGAAGTTCCGCCATATTCATCAACTACAATGGCAATATGCATCTTTTTTTCTTTGAATTCTTTCATCATCTCGCTAATGAGTTTTGTTTCTGGAACGAATAAAACTTCGCGAGCGATTTTTGTCATAGAAAAATTTTTTTTGAATTGTTCATCTTTTAAAATAGGCAGAAGATCTTTTGCATGTATAACTCCAATAATATTATCAAGATCATTTTCATAGAGAGGAAATCTGCTAAGTCCCTTGGATTTTATTCTCTCTATCAAATCTTCGTAATTATCTTCAACAGAAATGGCTTCAATATCAACACGAGGCCTCATAATTTCTTTTACAGTAACATCTTTTGATGAGACTATGCTCTGTATCATTTCCTGTTCGTTATCTTTAAGAGTTCCTTTTTCAAGACCAAGATCTGCAAGATGAGAAATATCTTCGTGTGTAATCGCAGAATGAGATTTATTAAATCTGATTTTCCTAGTTAAAAATTTAATAAATTCTGTTATTGTCTCAGATATAGGATAAAGAATAACACTGCTCCAATAAAATGGTACAATAATTACCTTTGTAAAAACCACTGGATTTTTTTGTGCCCAGACTTTTGGTACTATTTCAGAAAAAATTATAATGATTGAAGTTAATATTACAATTTGTAAAGTAAGTGCAATGTTTTCGGAGATATTGTAGTTTGTGGCAAAATCAATTGCAAGATCAACCGCAATAATTGATGCTGCTACATGAGCAAGATTATTACCAACCAGAACAGTAACAAGTAGTCTTCTGGGAGATTCAAGAATTCTTGTTGCATATCTGAGAGCAAGACTTCCTTTATTAAAAAGTATTTTTAATTTTTTTCTATCAAGAGAAAATAAAGCAACCTCAGAACCCGAAAAGAATGCTGAGATTATAAAAAATAAAATAAGGAGAATAAATTTATTTATGTATTGTATATTCAAAAAAAAAATTTTCTCCTTATTCTACTTCAAACTAAAATGGCAGATCATCATTCTCTTCGGTTTGAATATTCTGAACATCCACTTCATCCTCGTTGATTTTGGAAGATCCTTCACGGGAGTCAAGTGGAATAATTCGTTCCGATACCACTTCAACAACATTTTTTTTAACACCATCTTTGTCTGTATAGTCTCTTTTAGAAATTCTTCCTTCAAGATATACTTTAGAACCTTTCTTTAGTACCTCTTTATAATAATCGGAAAGATTATAAGCAACAATATTATGCCAGGTTGTATCAGATATCCAGTTGCCATCTTTCCCTTTATAACTGTTAGTAGTTGCTATCGAAAAAGTTGTAACTGAAAGATTATTATTTGTGGTAAATCTTGTTTCAGCATCTCTTCCGAGATTACCTATAAGCATTACTTTGTTTAATGAGAAAGCCATTTTTTTCTCCTTTTAATTAATGTTTAGAAAACTTTAGCTGTAATATAAAAATAGTTGTATTAAAATTCTACAATAAATTAATGTGCAACGGATAAAAAAAAAGCGGGTACCCGAAAGTACTCCGCTTTTTTAAATTCAAAGATTGTTACTTAATTAATATCATTTTCTTTGTTTCAATGTTTGAACCTTGAATCAATCTATAGAAATAAATTCCAGTTGATAATTTCGATGCATTGAAATTAATATCATATACAGTTCCGGGTTCAGCTACCTGGTTAAATAATGTTGCTATTTCTTGTCCAGTAGAATTATATATTTTTAAAGTAGCCAACTCATTTCTTGAAACTGTAAATTTTATGTTGGTATTTGGGTTAAATGGATTTGGATAATTTTGTGATAAACCAAATACAACAGGATTTGTTACTTCAATTTCAACAGTTTTACTATAATTGAATGAACCATCATAATCAACTTGTTTTAATCTGTAACTATAATTTCCTGAAGTAAGATTATTATCAACAAATGAATAAACTTGTTGTTCAGTAGAAGTACCAGAACCATTTACTCTTCCAATTGTCGAAAAAGTCTTTCCCTCGACACTTCTTTGAATTTCAAAACCAGCATTATTTCTTTCAGTCGCAGTCTTCCAGGTTAATGTTACCTGACTGCCAAATGAAGCTGCTGTGAATGATGTTAATTCAACTGGAACTAACCCAACATTATATTGTCTTACACAAGTTCCAGCATTGAAATTTGGAATTACATAGAAATAGCTGATATTAGGGAAAGATGTCGACAAATTATTTGAAGGTAATGCAGTAAATACTGTATCATTTGTCTCTTTTTCAAGTGTAACTGCGAATGCTACAGAATTTGGATTAGCGAGTGAATCTCTTCTTACTCTGAATTCACTGAAATATCCATTACCAGACCAACCACCATAGCTTTCAGTGTTTGCAAATTGCATATTTCCAGACCAACTTGTGCCATTCCATTTTCTCATCTCATAATAGAAACCGTTTTCTAAATAAAGTTGATAATTTGGTTTGTAATTTGTGTTATTGAATGTTGGTGCTCCAAAAGGTGCGGTTGATGCACCATTATTATTGGCAATATCATTATCAATCCACACTCTTATATCTAATGAATCAAGATTAACAGTTGGATGACTGAGACCGAAATACAAATATGTATTATCAAAAGCGAAGTACAAATTAGCAAAATCTCTTGATTCCATAAGATTGCAACCAAGTGTGAATTCGTTCAGACCATCTATTAATGGAGTAAATGGTGAAACACCTTTTAAGTCTCTGGTTAAATAATTAGCAAGACCGTTATTTGTACCAAGCAGGAATATGTCAACAGTATTATCATTATTTACTCTAGAAATAATTTCGCCGCTACCGTTAGCATTTGCAGTAAATGTTCCTAATTGTGATGTAACAAAAACCAGTCTGGCTTTTGAACCTCCAAGACTCACATCAACAAGTCTTGCATTTTCATTTCCATTAGCAAATCCATAGTTATATGCTGCTACATATTTATTTGAACCAACTACAAAATATGAAATGCTTGTTGCAGCAGAAGACACAATTCCTGCAGGTATTGTATCCAAAACTTGTCCAGTAGCACTATATCTCATAATTGATCTTCCTGCAGCCTTCAACCAGAAATTTGTAATTCCATTACCTTCTGGAGAGATACAAGGAAAGGTTCCAGTATTTCCTGTTGACAAACCAATATAAGTTGGTGTGAAAGATACACCATTATCTGTTGTAGAGAAAACAACAACGGTATCATTTGCAGAAGTTGCACACCATATTTTAATTGAATTATCTGCTGTTGAACCGGTAATTGTCATTTTATCTCCCAGTCTGAAAACAGCACCTGCTGGAGAGTTATAAGTAATTACATTGGTCGGTACTGCAACTTCTGTATCCCATCTATATACTTTGAATGCGTTTGTACTTGCATCAGTAGTCAAGTTACAACCAAATATAATTCCATTTGAAGATACTTTTGCATCGTTCAAGTTATAAGTACCGCCAGATACACCCGTCATGTCAAGTTTTCCAACACTATCACCTGTAGTTGCATTTACAATAATAATATTGTGTGATGGTTGTCTTGTTGCAATATAAAGACGATGGTTACCGCCAATAAAACCATATCCCATACCGCGAGTAAGACTGCCAGATGTATCAAGATAAGTCGGATAATTACCAGTTGCTTTAGATTTTTGCCATACAGTTGTATATAAAGACTGACTATATACAAATGCTGAAGTAAGAATAATAATTAATAAAATAGAATAAAGTTTTTTCATACTTCCTCCGAGAAGTTAATTATTAATGATATTTAAAACTCATTTCAAAGTTATAAATTTTATTGTTTCAAAACAAGTACAGTTTACTTAGTGATTGTAACTATAAAAGCATCGGAAAAGTTTTTCATTTTCCATAAAGAATTTCTTTTTGATTCTGCTTTTTCTCTGCTTTCAAAAGGTTCCAAACGCACAACATATAAACTTAAGAATGAATTAAAGGTTACATTAATTTTTTCTTTTAATATCTCATAAGATTTTGCAGCAAATTCATTAGCTTTATCTTCAGTTGTAAATGCTCCTATCTGCACATAATATGAAGTAACTCTTTCATTTTTAACAATTTTTTCTGTATTTATATCTTCTTTAGATGTATCATCGGGAATCTCATCAAATACCCATATTTCTTTGGATTGACTTTCCTGTTTAGTTTCTTCTTTTGATGATGAACATCCTAAATAAGTAACTGATAATATTGTTGCAAAAATTAAAATATACTTCATACAATTCCTTAAAATTTTCAATAACAATTTAAAATTAAAAACTCACTTCAAAAATAACTTTAAAGTGAGTTTATTCTAAAATTTTTTCTTAGAAATTAGAAAGTGTAACCTATTCCAAAACTCCAGGCGAAAATATTCATTCCGTGCGTGCCAGGCATTGCATTAGGATTTGCAGCAGCGCTTATTTCTCTATCTTTACCAATAAGGTATTCAATACCGGCATCTAAAACAAAATGGTTAATCGTATAACTACCACCAAGAGTAACAACATTATATGAAATGTTCGGGAATAAAATATTATATCTTTCATCCGTAGCTGGAGCAGGATCAATATAGAATCCACCTCTTAACTGGAAAACAGGGCTAAATGTATATTCTGTTCCAAATCTTATTTGAGTTGCATCTTTCCAGTGCAAGATGAATTTGTTTTGTCCTGAAGGTGTTAAAGCTGCTACCCATTTAGGATCTTTAAATTGGGTAATAAATTCATCTGAACTCTTTGACCATTGACTGAACTGAACATCGGCTGTAAAGACTAATTGTGGAGTAACATTAACAGCTATTCCACCAGCTATCCACATTGGCCATGCAACATCTCTGTCAAAATCACTTTTTGCAGGAGCACCTAAACCAGGAATTAATGTCATATAAGGATTTTCGGCATCACCCTTCATCTTCACATTTGTTTTTGTTCTGTAAGAAAATCCAATACTTAAAATATCAATTGGTTTATATAACGCACCAATTGTTGCACCTACGCCAATACCACTTGAGGATTCAGAGTACTGTTGACCTGCACCACCTGGTCTTTTAAGATCAAACATACCATAAAAAACATTCAGGGCAACACCTAAAGAAAGTTGATCATTAACTTTGTATGAAACCGCAGGAGAGAAATTAATTACTGCAATCTTGCTCATCCATTCGTTAATCTTATTTCCATTAAGTAATTTTAATTCTGCTCCATCCCATTCTGCACCTAAGCCAGCAGGAACGTATGCACCCAGACCGATTGTTAATTTGTCTGTTAAAGTACATTGCCAGTAACCAACTAAATTTGGTGAAATGTAGTGATTTGTTTTTGTTTTTGCATCAATATTTACAGTTGGGGCAGGATTGTATTTGTATGTTCCCATTGGTATAACATCTGTTGTAAAAATTCCTATGAAATTCTTTTGTAATTGAGATAAACCAGCAGGATTCCAATATATTGTGGAATAATCTTTTGCATAACCAACAAAAGCTCCACCCATACCTAACGCTCTGGGACCAATACTGTTTAAACTTAAACCATTGGGTAAAACCTCAATAGAAGAAAAAGTTAATAACAGTAAGAATGCAAGTAATGACTTTTTCATTTTTTCTCCGATTATTTGTTTGAATTTATTAGTGAATTAAGTCTAAAAAGTGCACACACACCTTTTAGATAGAACTCCCTATTCAATACGAAATAATACGGTATTTTTTTCGACAGGGTTATTTTCAGAAACAAAAATTTCCTTTATAACCCCTGAAAACGGAGATTTAATATCGTTTTCCATTTTCATAGCTTCAAGTATTAATACTGAATCTCCTATGTCAACAGAATCACCAGGATGTTTTTTGATTTTAAGCACCATACCCGGCATCGGTGACCGAACTTCCGAGTGGTGTTTTGCCCTCTGGGATTTGTTTATAATGTTCGACGCAACTTTTTCTAATTTTGTCTGAACTTCTACCTCAAAATAATTACCATTAAGCAAAATTCCAACTTTGTTTTTATCTGAGTTAACTTTGATAACATCATACATTTTTTCATTCAACTTTAAAGAAAAATGATATTTGTTCAGTTCAATAAGTTCATACTCATATTCGACATCACCAAGAACAGCTTTTTGTTCTTGAGAAATACTAACCTGGAATTCAGAATTATTAAAACTTACGAAGTAGTCACTCATATAATTTATTTACCCATTTATTTTGATTTGAAGATGAATTTTGGTTAGCGCATGGAAGTATTTTCTTCTCATACTCTTTTAATAGTGCAGCAAATACAGCTACAGTCTCTGAAATATTTTGTTCAATGTTTTCTTTCCATTTATCCGGTATTAATGGAATAAATTCTCTATCAATAAAATTAATATCAAAATCACCATTAATATAATTTTGATGGTTAACAATCCATTTAAGGAAAGAAATATTTGTTGTTACTCCAGAAACCAGATAATTGGAAAGTGCGATGTTCATTCTCTTAATAGCAGAATTTCTATCTTTTGCATACACAGAAAGTTTTGTAAGCAAAGGATCATAATAAACAGTTACATCAGAACCATAATCCACACCACGATCTACTCTTACACCTGGTCCTGAAGGTAAACGATGATAATTAATCTTACCATTTGTTGGTAGAAAGTTATTGTCAGGATCCTCAGCATAAATCCTGCATTCAATTGCATGTCCCCTAATTTTTAACTCTTCCTGTTTTAATGAAAGTTTTTCACCTGCTGCAACTCTTATTTGTTCAATCACAAGGTCTGTTCCTGTTATTAATTCAGTTATAGGATGTTCTACCTGTAACCTTGTATTCATTTCAAGAAAATAGAAATTCTTCTTTTCATCCATTAGAAATTCAATTGTTCCAGCATTATAATAACCACAAGCTTTTGCTGCATTTATTGCGGCTTGAGTAATTTTATTACGCGTATCTTCATCAAGTAAAATCGATGGAGCTTCTTCAACAACTTTTTGATGTCTTCTTTGTATTGAACAATCTCTTTCAAAAAGATGAACATAGTTACCAAACTTATCTCCGAATATCTGTACTTCAATATGTTTGGGATTTTCTATAAGCTTTTCAATGTAAACAGAATTATCACCAAACGCTTTAATTGCTTCTCTTTGAGCAGATAAAAAAGCATTCTCAAATTCATCTTCATGAAATACTTTTTTCATTCCTTTTCCTCCGCCACCTGCAGATGCTTTAAGTAAGACAGGATAACCAATGCTATCTGAAATTTTCTTGCCTTCTTCTATTGATTTGATTGGTTCAGTTGTACCTGGAACAATAGGAACATTATTTTTTTTCATTAGTTCTCTTGCGGCAGTTTTACTGCCCATCATTTTTACAGACTCTGAAGAAGGTCCGATAAATGTAATACCGTTTTTTTCTACTTCAGAAATGAAATGGTAATTTTCTGATAAAAAACCATAACCCGGATGAATAGCATCAGCACCTATCTCTTTGGCTAC
>CAZQSR010000092.1:0-8368 GCA_964596145.1 uncultured Ignavibacteriaceae bacterium | reverse complement strand
GAATTCATCTTTACCAAATAAGCATGCCTTTGGTTTCACCATTCATTACATCGCTTGGTGTTCAAACGCATGTAGAGCATATAATAATTAAAATTAAAGCAGAAGGAATTGAAGGTTGGGGAGAGTGTGTTGCTGAAAAAAATCCGTTTTATTCTTATGAAACTACAAATACTGCTTGGGATATTTTAAAAGATTTTTTAATCCCATCCATATTAAATCATAATTTAGATTCTGTTGAGCAGGTGATAAAATTATTCTCATATGTCAGAGGACATAAAATGGCAAAAGCAGGACTTGAAGCAGCTTTATGGGATGCTTTTGCAAAATCAAAAAATATTTCTTTATCAAAAATGTTGGGTGGAGCAAGAAAAATAATTGATGTGGGTGTGAGTGTTGGATTGCATTCTTCTCTCAACGAGCTACTAAAAAATATTGAATTATATTTAATAAGAGGCTATAAACGAATTAAATTAAAAATATCTCCAGGTAAAGATGTTGAAATAATTAAAGAGGTTAGAAAAATTTTTCCTGAAATACTTCTTCAGGTTGATGCCAATTCATCTTATACAATAAATGATTTTGACATACTTAAATCACTTGATAAGTATAATTTGTTAATGATTGAGCAGCCACTGAGCCATGAAGATTTGTATGAACATTCATTATTACAGAAAAATATAAAAACTCCTATTTGTTTAGATGAAAGCGTCAACTCACTTTCAGATGTAAAATCTGCAATTGAACTTGGAAGTTGCAAAACAATTAATATTAAACCGGGAAGAGTAGGTGGATTTAAAGAAGCAAAAACAATACACGATTTTTGTTATTCAATTAATTTTTCTTTATGGCATGGAGGAATGCTTGAATCCGGAATAGGAAGAGCAGGCAATATAGCATTAGCTTCATTACCTGGTTTTATTTTTCCAGGAGATATTTCTGAAAGTAAAAGATATTTTAAAGATGATATTATTGAACCTGAATTTACATTAAATCCTGACGGTACTCTCGATGTTCCTTACTTACCAGGAATTGGAGTTGAAATTAATATTTCCAAACTTGAAAAAGTAACTCTGAGGGAATTAACATTTTAAGAATAAAATTTCCTAACCTCTGGAACAAAAATGCAGCCGTTGAAGTATCAGCATTAGGATTATTTCCGTGTCGTTATGAAAATTGTAACCACAGAAAGTACCGAAATAATAGGATAAAAAATTTATTTTTTATATGAATTATTTTAATTATGTTTCAGCCCGAAATTTGACCGTATGAGCATAATTAATATAGAATATGCAATAATTTCTGTATGTACAAAAATAGATTTCTGCTTTTTTTATCTTAAAATTAAAGTAAGCAATCATCCTTTGGTTATTTCTTTTTTGTTTATACAGAGGAATAATATTATTTCGGAAAAAGACAAATAATTAATACTATTTTATAATTTATTAGGAGAATAACGTGGATACAAAAAAAATCAAAACTGCTTTCACAGGATTTGCTGGTATTGCTATACCGGTTATCATTGTAACTGCTATTTTAATATTCATTTATGTAATGGGTAATCCTGAAAACTTCCAGGGAAATAATCCCAATAATCTTCCAAAGCCCGGAAATTATCTTGGTTTGATTTACAAAGGTGGAATTATAGTCCCTATTTTAATGTCTATTTTAATAATGGTTATAACTTTCTCATTAGAAAGATTTATTAGTTTAACCAGGGCAAAAGGAAAAGGAAAAGTTCAAACTTTTGTAGCTAAAGTTCATATGCATCTTTCAGCTCAAAAAATAGAAGATGCGATTGCTGAATGTGATAAGCAGAGAGGTTCTGTTGCTAATGTAGTTAAATCTGGTTTGTTTAAATACAAAGAAATGGTTACCGATAAAGAAAAAAATAAGGATCAAAAAGTATTGGCTATAAAACAGGAAATTGAAGAATCTACTTCTCTTGAACTACCAATGCTAGAACAAAATCTTGTAATTCTTGCAACCATAGTTCCACTTGCAACTCTAATGGGATTATTGGGAACAGTTTTGGGAATGATCAGAGCGTTTGCAGCTTTGGCAACCGCCGGTGCACCAGATGCAGTAGCTCTTGCTACAGGTATTTCTGAGGCTCTTATTAATACAGCTTTTGGTATCGGTTCTTCAGCAATAGCAATGATTATGTATAATTACCTTACTACAAGAATTGATAAAATGACTTATGCAATTGATGAATTTGGTGTTGCAATTGTTCAGAACTTTGCTGCCCAGCATAATTAATTTTAATTTGTAGAGTGTTATATGCCAAAAGTAAAAGTACCTCGTAAAAGCACAGTCATCGATATGACAGCTATGTGCGACGTTGCTTTCTTGTTACTTACATTTTTTATGTTAACAACTCAATTCAAAGGTGAAGATTCGGTTTTTGTTGATACTCCTTCTTCAATTTCGGACATTAAATTGCCCGATACAGATATTATGACAATTACCGTTACAAAAGATGGAGCCGTCTTTTTTGGAATTGATAACAAGAATTTTGCCCGCGAAAAATTAATAGAAAAAATTTCAGGCAAATACAATATCCAATTTACTGAAGACGAAATAAAAGCTTTCCGTCTAACACCACAAATTGGAGTACCAATAGCGCAGCTTAAAGGATGGCTTGCATTGGATGAATTTGATAGAAAACAATTCAAACAACCCGGTATTCCCGCTGATTCAGTAAATAATGAACTCGGTACATGGATTATGCAGGGAAGACTTTCAAATCCTAATGTAAGAATTTGTATTAAGGGTGATGGGAATTGTCCTTACCCAGTAATAAAAAATGTTATGAATACCTTACAAGATAAGAACGTAAATAAATTTAATTTAATAACGGATTTAGAAACCAATCCAAATAAAATATAAGGAATTAAAAAATGGCTGAACTAGATACCTCGCAAGGTAAAGGTAAGAAAGGTAAGAAAAAACGTGGTGGTAAAAAAGCTTCCACACGTGTTGATCTTACGCCAATGGTGGACCTTGGTTTCTTGTTAATAACATTCTTTATGTTAACAACAACGTTTATTAAACCACAAACCATGGAAATAAACTTACCCGTTAAAGATAAAACCGATGTAGCTCCTGCGGATCAACCTGCAGTTGCAGCTTCCAAAACTCTTTCTGTCATCATTGGAAAAGATAATGAAGTTTATTGGTT
Source organism: uncultured Ignavibacteriaceae bacterium (assembly GCA_964596145.1). GTDB lineage: Bacteria > Bacteroidota > Ignavibacteria > Ignavibacteriales > Ignavibacteriaceae > CAZHVS01. The sequence goes on along the minus strand of CAZQSR010000092.1, from coordinate 5,187 downwards.
CAGGGGTTTACCTAAAGAACCGTTAGACGGACCATCCAAAACTGATTTCTCCAAAGAAGGAATTAGAAAAGTTTTACTTGAATGGAATGCTAAACTTAAAGTTGGCGGTAAGGAAGAAATGGTTGTATTAATTAAAGCAACCGATGACGCGATTTATAAGAATGCTGTGGATATTCTTGATGAAATGAATATCTGTAACATTAAAAGATACGCTTTAGTTGATTTATCTCCTGAAGATAAAGAAGCTATTAAAGGCTTATAGGTGATAATATGAATGAACAAGCATTAAGAAGTTTTGACCTTGATGAAGTAATTTTTGCTACAAAGAATAAAGAATATGGAGCTTATAAATTAAGAAAATCTTATAAGTTTTATCTCTCTTTAGCTTTATGGATATCTGTAATTGGATTTGTTGGTGGAACAGCAGGACCAATTATTTACAATAAAATTGTACCCAAGGCAGAAGTTAAAGCACCAAAGAAAAGAATCATTTCAATCACTGAACTTTCTGAACCACCTTCAATTGGTGAGAAGAAAGAAATTCTGGAAGTTAATGCTCCTCCTCCATTAAAATCAACAATTGCATTCCTTCCTCCTGTAATTAAACCAGATGAACAGGTTACTTCTGAGTATATGCCTACTGTAGAAGAACTTAAAAATGTTGATCCAGGTTCAACAACACAGCAAGGAGTTGAAGGTGGAGTAGATTATAGCTTGCTCGAAGTGAAGGAAGCTCCGAAAGTTGTCCAGGAAGAGAAAGAAGAAAAAGCAGAAGTATTTACGTACGTTGAAGAAATGCCAAGCTTTCCCGGTGGACAGGAAGAACTTTTAGGTTTCCTAGCAGAGAATATTAAATATCCTGAAATTGCTAAAAGAGCTGGTGTTGAAGGTAAAATTTTCATTTCGTTTGTTGTATCGAGAAGTGGAAAAATTGCCGATATACAAGTTGTAAAAGGAATTGGCGCAGGATGTGATGAAGAGGCCATTCGGGTTGTTAAAATGATGCCCGATTGGAAACCAGGTAAACAAAACGGTGCTCCTGTTAATGTTCGTGTATCAATTCCAATTGTTTTCAAGCTCCAAAATTAATTGATTCAAAACAAAAGCACTCTTTATTTAGAGTGCTTTTTTATATATAACTTCAAAATTATTTATGAGTATCTGAACCATGTGGAAAAATCTTTCGGTTTACTTTGGCATTTTTATGGTTCTTTTTTATTTTGCCGCCGGATTGTTTGTCATTTTTTCTTCAAACTATTTCCTTAATTTTCAATTTTACCAACGTATTTTATTGGGTGGAATGATTATTGTTTATGGTGTTTTCAGACTATATAAAGTTTTTAAAACTGCTAAGCAGGAATATGAAAATGAAGATGAAGAATAAATATTTGTATCACACGTTAATCTTTGCATTATTTGCTGTTTCTCTTACTTTTATAAGCTGCAATAACTCAGGAAAGACGGAGGAACCGGATGATGGTCCTACTTATGGAAAAATTAGAATAAGTGTTGATGAAACATTTAAGTATATAATGGATACACAGGTGTCCACATTTATGAGCATCTATGACAGGGCAAAGATTGATGTCTCGTATAAACCGGAATCAGAAGCAATTAATGATTTATTACTCGATTCTGTAAGACTTGTAGTTGCTGCAAGAGAATTAACAAAAGAAGAAAAGAAAGTAATTGAAGATGCCGCAATTGTTCCCCGCACAATTAAAATTGCTTATGATGCTATCGCTTTAATTGTTCATCCACAGAGCACAGATACTTTAATAAAGTATGATCAGGTTCTGAAAATATTTACCGGTGAGATCACTTCCTGGAAACAAATTCGTCCAAAGTACAAAAATCAGGAGATACAGGTTGTATTTGATAATAGCAATTCATCATCAATACGATATTTTAAAGACCTTATTGGAAAAGAGAATTTTAAAAATAAAAACATCTTTGCTGTAAAGAATAGTGAAGGTGTTATTGATTATGTTTCAAAAAATAAAAATGCAATTGGCTTAATTGGTGTTGGTTGGGTTAGCGATAGAGATGACACTACCTGTCTTTCTTTCTTGAATAAAATTAAAGTAATGGAAATTGCTCCTCCTGATACTGGCAGAGGTGCTGGCGATTTTTACAAACCATTTCAGGCATATATTGCACAACGCTTTTATCCGTTATGGAGAACAATTTATATTATCAGCAGAGAACCAAGAGCAGGTTTGGGTTCAGGATTTATGTCCTTTGTTTCAAGTGATAGAGGACAAAGAATGTTTCTTAAGTCAGGACTTGTACCTGCAACAGCACCAATAAGATTAGTAGAAGTTTATCACGAAGAACTGTAATTAAAGGATATAATTATGAAAAACTATAATCATAAAACAGTAAAAATTTTCCTCATTCTGCTTAGTATTTTCTTTGCAAGAATTCAAGCTCAAACAATCGAGGAAGGATTAAAGCTTTACGATAATGAAAAATATGAAGCTGCTAAACAGATGTTTCAATTATTAACAGAAAAAACAAAATCACCGGAAAGTTTTTTTAATCTTGGAAGAGTGAATCTGAAACTAAAAAAAGTTGATGATGCTTTAAAAAACTTCCAAGATGGAATTTCTGCAAACACTAAAGCATCTTTAAACTATGGTGGTTTGGCGGTTGCATTGCTTGTTAAAAAAGATTCTATAGCTGCAAACAAACAATTTGAAGAAGCTCTTGATAGACTTGAAAAGAAAAGCAACATTACACTTATTGAAACCGCTGCTTTAATAATTGAAAATAATATTGATTCTTATTTTTATAAAGCAATTGATTTTCTAAATAAAGCTATTGCAATTGACAGGAAGAACTATAAAATCTATATGGCTTTTGGCGATATGTATTTCGGACAGAATAACGGAAGTCTTGCAATTGAAAACTATAAGAAGGCTACAGACTATAACTTCAAATATGTGCTTGGTTATGTTGGCGTAGGAAGAGTGTACTCAAGAATAAAAAATTATATGGGAGCAGAATTAAGCTTTAAAGAAGCTCTCTCGTATGATTCAACTGCTGCTGTTCCTTATAAAGAGTTGGCCGAATTATATTATTCTCAAAAGAAATATGAACTTGCTGTCCAGAATTATAAACTTTATCTTGATTACTCTGATAAGACAGGCAATAACCTTGCAAGGTATGCAACTTTTCTTTACTTGAACAAAAATTATAATGAAGCCAGTGCTATTATTGATGAAGTTCTTGGTAAAGACCCAAATAACCATAGAATGATTCAATTAAAAGCCTATGCTTTGCATGAAGCTAACGATTTTGAAAAAGGTGTAACAACATATGAAAAATATTTTTCGTTAGTTCCTCCCGAAGAAGTTGCTTCTACAGATTATGAATACTATGCTGATCTTCTGCAAGCTGCAGGAAAAGAAAAGGAGGCAGCAACATATTATATAAAAGCTGCTGAAATGGATAGCACTAAATTAGATCTTTACGGTAGTGCTGCAGGAATCTACTTTAAGATGAAAAATTTTCCTGAAGCCATTCATTGTTACCAATTAAAAGAAGAAAAAACCGGCAAAGAACTTTCTGTTCGAGAATACTTTGATCTTGGTCAGGCATATTTTTATATAAAAGATTATCCCAAAGCAGATTTAACATTTAAAAAAGTTACTGCAGTTAAATCTGACTTTGTTTATGCACACCTGTGGCTTGCATTTACAAATGCTTCAATTGATACTACTTCGGAGCTTGGGCTGGCTAAACCTCATTACGAAAAATTTATTGAATATGCTTCACCAACTCCGGAAAAATTCAAAAGTAATTTAATCCAGGCTTATTCTTACCTTGGTTATTTTTACTTTCTGAAAAAAGATGATCCTGCTTATAAAGATATTTACAAAGCAGAATACCAGAAGAACTGGGAAAAAGTTCTTGCGTTAGATCCTGAAAATATACAGGCAAAAGAAGCGTTAAAAAATCTTAAATTATTAAAGTAAACAATTAATACTTTGAAAAAAAAATCCCGCAAAACAATGCGGGATTTTTTCGTTAATCAAAATCAATAACAAGTTACTTGCAACAACCACCATTGTTAAAGTCACTTCTTTTACAAATCGCACCAACCGGGCAATTGTCAAAACAAACATAATTACAAATACTTCCACCATCACATTTTGTATAAATCACAAGATAACAACCAATCTGTGGAGCAAATTCTATTGCTTTAACTGGACAAGTCGGCTCACAGGTTCCACAGTTAGTGCAGCATCCTCTATCAATATGTGCTTGATTATCTGACTTAAAATATTTATCAAACATAATTAACTTAAATTTAAAGTGGTTTACGTTGTAAAAACCTCTGACGGAGTTCAAGTAGATTGCTTCTTCTTAATTCATTCATGGATTCTACAGGTTTGCTTAACAATACATCTCCATAATCAAGTTTAGAAACATAAGCCATATCACCAACTCTTTCCTCTATTTCTATGCTTACAGTTTGTAACATTATTTTATCCGCTCTTTCTACTAATCTAAAAACAACTGGAAAATCATTCGGCGAGAAGATTGCAGAAAAAACGATTAAAGTTAAATTGCCTTCTTTACTTAATTGTGGGTTAGTAACGAAAAGAGGTTGTCTCTTAATTAGTTCATCAAAGCTGTTGTTTGAAAGACTGACATTTGGATCCTGTAACATTTCTTTACTTGTGCAATTCAAACCACTCATTATTAATAATGAAGATAGTGTAAATATTGTTCCAAACATCAAGAATTTTTTTCTTGTTATTATATTACACGTCAAATTGAATAAATAATTACTTATCCGAAAATAGTAAACATTAGTTGACAAACAAAGAAATTCATATTGCGATTGATTTAAATCCAGTTTCTAATCTCCGGCACGTAACTTTTCGGTTCAAATTGAATGAAACGATAATTCGCTAAACCTTCCAAAGAATATGGATCATTTTTGCAAAATGTTTTTATTTCTTCAAGGGAGTCTGCTTTTGCTATCAGTATTCCTCCAACTCTTGGCTCCTGCGGTCCCGACATTAAAAGTAAACCTTTAGTATATCCCGTTTGAAGATATTCTCTGTGTCTTGAGGTAGTTTCAAGCACTCTTTCTATTGGTGCGGTATAAATTATTTCAACTATAAAGTGTTTCATTGTTTTCATTCCTTTTTATTAAAAAGTAAGTCTTCTTAA
>CAZQSR010000091.1:0-8448 GCA_964596145.1 uncultured Ignavibacteriaceae bacterium | reverse complement strand
TACTAAATGACAAGAGAAGAAAAATCTTTAGAATATTTTAAAGGTGGATTTAATTGTGCACAAGCAACCGCCGCTGTTTTTGCAGATAAATTTTTAATAGATGAACAAGTGCTACTTAAGATAGCGGCTCCTTTTGGTGGAGGAATTTGCAGGATGGGAGAAACTTGTGGAGCGGTTACCGGAGCCTTAATGGCAATCGGATTAAAATATGGAGCCGATAATATTAACGACAAAGAATCTAAAGAAATGACCTACCAGAAGGCACAAGAGTTTATAATGAAATTCAAACAAAAAAATGGCACCGTATATTGTAAAGAACTTCTCGGATGTGACATAAGTACTGAAGAAGGTAAAAAAATCTCCAAGGAAAAAGATTTACATAATTCTCTTTGTCCAAAATTCGTTAAAGACGCAGTAGCTATTGTATCAGAAATTATTTAAACTTTTTCCCTTTTATTAAAACATTATGGATATTAAAATCATCATCAATTAATAGAATATCTGCATCTTTTCCTGTTTCAATTGCCCCTATTGTTTTTTCAAGTCCTAATAATTTTGCGGGATTTATGGTCGCTGTATTAATAGCTTCTTCCAAACTACAACCTGTAAAATCTTTGAATTTTTTTATAATCTTTATTAATGGCATTGTTGAACCAATGAGAGTTCCATCAAAATATTTGGCTGCCCCACCTTTTGAAATATATTTCTTGTTATTATAAGTATATTCACCTTCCGGCAGTCCCATTGCCTGTACACCATCAGTAATACAGATACATCTATCTATACCAATTGATTTATAAATCAAATTAACAATTGAAGGATGCAAGTGATGACCATCGCTTATAATTTGCACTGAAATATCACTATTAGAAAAAATTGCCGGAATAGGTCCAGGTGTTCTATGATGAATAGCAGGCATAGCATTAAATAGATGAGTTGCATGACTAATTCCAGCTTTCAAACCATTTACAGTTTCATCAAAATTAGCATCAGAATGTCCAATTGATGCAATGATATTTCTTTCTTTCAGCTTTTTAATGATTCGTAAATTCCCATCAAGTTCCGGAGCGATTGTCATTATCTTCAGATCATCATTTAATAAATCCACTAATTCTTTAAATTTTTCTTCAGAAGATGCATAGATGCTTTTTGCATCAATTCCTCCTTTTTTTATTGGATTGATAAATGGTCCTTCAAGATGAAAACCCAGAGATGCCGCACCATAAAAATTATTTCCAACAAACTTTTTGGCAACCTTTAAATGTTGATTGTTTTCTGCAGGTTTTACTATTGTCGTTGCCAGAAAAGAAGTTGTCCCTAGTTCTGCAAGTGATTTTGAAATTTTAATATTTGCCTCTTCTGTCGAATCAAGAATATCAAATCCTCCAGCACCCTGTATATGCACATCAATCAAGCCAGGAATGGCATATAATCCATTGGCATCAATTACTAAAGGAATTTCAATTCCCTTCTCATCATCTAATAATTCCTTTATCTTACCATCCTTCAGTAAAAGATGAAAAATTTTTTTATGCTCTTTGTCCTTGTATGATTTACAATTTATGATTAAAACTTGCTCTGATTTCAAATTCAAACTCCATCGTATTTTAACTGTAAAATTAGAGGTTTAATCGGAATATGAGAAAATGCTGACACCTGAAATTTATAGATAGAGAAAATCAATCATATCTGTGCCTATTAAAAATTGTTGTTTTTCTAAGCCAATTAGAGTAATTTTGTACTCTTAAAAAATTAATAAACCACATAATAAGCATAGTGAGATATGAAACAACTCAGATTTAGAATATTTTTAATTGTTGCATTTTTAGCTTTGAGTATTTATCTGCTTTATCCAACTTTTGCAGATTATCAAAATTCAAAGAAAATTTCAAAAACAGTTAATGATAAAAGAGAATTCTTTAAAAGAAGTAATCCTCAACTAACAGAGGATCAATTAAACAAAATTTTGATTCCTATTGAAGACAGCTTGAAAAACTCTGACCCTTCAATAAGAGATGCCAGATTAAAAAGAGTAAAATTAGGGTTAGATCTTCAAGGAGGAATGAGGGTTGTACTTGAGGTTAATACTCTTAAACTGCTAGAAAAAATAGCAAATAATTCAGATGATGAATTAAAAGCTGTTTTCAAAGAAGCATCTAAAGAAGCCTCAGCAAATGATGAAAATATTGTAATCATTGTTACTAAAAAATTAAAAGATAAAGGAATTAGATTAAGCAAATACTTTGGAACTATCAGACAAAGTGACGCAGAAATTATTTCCAATCTTGAAAAACAAGCTGAAGATGCTGTTAACCGTGCAATGGAAATTATCAGAAACAGAGTTGATCAATATGGTGTTTCTGAACCTGTAATTCAAAAACAAGGTGACAGAAGAGTTGTTGTTGAGCTTCCGGGAATTGCTAAAGAGGAAGAAGCAAGACAACTTTTGCAGGGAACAGCTTTATTGGAATTTAAGCTTGTAAAAGATGCAGAGTTTACAGTAAATGTAATGAAGAAAATTGATGATATTCTTGCGGGAAATTTCATTGAAGATTCCACCGGAACAGATTCAGCAAAAACGAAAAAAGATTCTTCTAATGTTGCAAAAAAAGATACAGCAGAGGATAAATTATCTCCAGAAGAGTTTGCAAAGAAACATCCATTCTTTTCTATAGCCGTTCTTAATCCTCAAAGTCCTTATGCCGATGCTTATGTAAAAGCAACTGACAGAGATAAGATTAGCAGATGGTTTGAAAGACCTGATGTTCAACAAGGGATTCCTAATAATGTTGAATTTTTATTTTCAGCAAAACCTGTCGGATTTCAGGATGGAGTTGGAATTTATATGCTTTATTGTGTGAACAAAATTCCTGAATTAACTGGCGGCGTTATCACTAATGCGAATGCTAACATAGATCCTACAACTTCAGGTGCTGTAGTTAATATGGAAATGAATTCAGAAGGTGCCACAGAATGGGCACGAATTACCGGAGCCAATATCAACAAAAGATGTGCAATCGTTCTTGATGGTTTGGTCTTCTCAGCACCAAATATCAAAGGTAAAATTCCTGGTGGGCATTCACAGATAGAAGGAATGAAAAATATGGAAGAAGCTAAACTTCTTGAAATCGTTCTTAAAGCTGGTGCTTTACCTGCTCCTGTTGATATTATTGAAGAAAGAACTGTTGGACCATCATTGGGAGAAGACTCTGTTAATGATGGAATGAAATCGCTTCTCTTTGGTTATTTGCTCGTTGGTTTATTTGTGATATTTTATTATCAAAGAGCTGGAGCTGTTGCAGCACTTTCATTAATTTTTACAATTACATTTATTTTTGGAATACTTGCAGGTTTTGGAGCAACTCTTACTCTTCCTGGTATTGCTGGTATAGTACTTACAATTGGTATGGCTGTAGATGCTAATGTATTGATATATGAAAGAATAAGAGAAGAAGTTAGTACCGGAAAAACAATGAAGGCTTCTGTGGATAGTGGATTTTCAAAAGCTGCTTCTGCAATCTGGGATTCTAACATAACTACAATTATTACTGCAATTGTTCTTTATCAATTCGGTACAGGTCCTGTACAGGGTTTTGCTTTAACTTTAATGATTGGTATTGCATCAAGCTTATTTGGAGCTTTGGTAATTTGCAGAGTCATTTTAGAATTCATGTTATATAAAAACTATAAGATTACATTAGGTTAAGGAGAAGTTTTTATGCAAGTTTTTCATAATTTAAATATCGACTGGATGGGAAAGAGAAAACTCTTTTATGTTGTATCCGGTGTTTTGTTAATAGCTGGACTATTAAATATCGCTATACGGGGATTAAAATTCGGGATAGACTTTAAAGGTGGTTCTGAAGTAGTATTGCAATTTGATAAACCTATTGATATTACAGAAGTAAGAAGAGATATCAGCAGTTCAGGTATTGGAAATGTTGAAGTAAAAACATTCGGAAATGAAACCGGTGTTCTTTTAAGAACAGAACTTCAACAACTTCCTCCAGCTTTATTCCCTAAACTGAAAAGTAAAATTGAAAATATTATCAATGCTACTATTCCAAATGTTCCGAAAATATTAAAAGAAGAAACTGCAGTTTCTTTGACTTATGAATTTGAGAATTACGACACTGCTTCTACAATTTCATCAAAACTTGTTCAAGCTGGGTTCCAGGCAAGCTTAACTTCAGAAGATGCTACTAATAAACAGGTAGCTATCAGGCTTGGTATTTCTGATTGGATTAAAGATAATTTAAGAGATAAAATAAAAAATAATTCATTTCAACTTCTAAAAGAAGAGCGTATAGGTCCAAAAATCGGAGATGAATTAAAACGTGATGCAATTATTGCAGTGTTTGTTTCATTGGTTGGAATACTTATTTATCTGGCATTCAGATTTAAGTTCGTATTTGCACTTGGTGCTGTTATTGCACTTTTCCACGACGTATTACTTACTCTTGGCTTATATGCAATTCTATATGGAGTAATTCCGGGATTAAATCTTGAATTTGATATTACAGTACTTGCTGCTTTCCTTCTGTTAATTGGTTATTCTGTTAACGATACAGTTATTGTATTTGATAGAATCAGAGAATCAGTTAAAATTCATAAAACTGAATCTTTATTCAATTTAATGAATATGGCAATAAACAAAACAATGAGCAGAACAGTCCTGACAGGTGGAACTACACTTTTAGCTTGTATAATTCTTTTCATTTTTGGAGGAGAAGTCATAAGAGCATTCTCATTTACACTTTCATTTGGTGTAATAACAGGTACATACTCTTCAATATTTATTGCGAGTGCATTCGTTGAAGATTATGTTGAAAAATCTAAAAAGAAATTAGAGTTTTAATTTGGTTTTTCACTTTAAGCCGGTTTATGCCGGCTTTTTTTTACTATTATTTAAAGAGTTGATATTTTTTTGTTTATTAATAGTTAATATCTTGTCAATAGAAAATTTTAGTTTTATTTCAATTCAATTATTTAAGGTAGCAATATGAAGTATTCAAAGTATGTTTTTCTTTTATTTGTTGTTTTTTCTCTCATATACTTTAACGGCTGTTTATCAAGTGAATATAAGATTTATAAACTGCAATTTAATAGCGATTTTTCAGGGAAAGGTTCTATTACCTGGGTAAATATTCTTTCTCAAAAAGCAGATAACCCTGAAACTTATAAAAGTGATTTTGATGAAATTGTAAATGATTATCTGAATGGTTCAAAACTACAGGACGACTTCCCAAATATTAAAATCACTTCTAAAAAACTTTATGAAGAAAAAGGAAAATTATGCGGCGAAATGCAATTCACTTTCAGCAAACCTGATGATTTAAAATTCTTCCAATATGATAATGATAGTCCGGTAATGTATTACATTAGCACAATGAATGAAACTTATATTTCCAGCAACGGGAAATATGATGCTGATAAAATGCCAGTCGTCTTTTTTGATAAAAAGATGAAAGAAATTACTTTGAAAACATCTCTTTCGGGTGAGCTAAAAAAAGATGATACAAGTTATGTGTCTTTGTTGAAGTATTACAAAAAATGGAATAAGAAAAACTAAAAGATATTTTAATGAAGGTTGAAGGATTTTTCAACCTTCTTAATCTTTTAACAAATTCTATCGTAAAAACTTTAAGTAATCAAAAAAATTATTCTACTTTTATAATCACACCAGTAATATCATCATATGGAGGCTGACTGCCTCTGAATGCACGCAAATTATCAGTTAGTGTTTCAAAAATTTTACTTGCAGGATAAGCTTTATTGTACTGAATATTCTGACTTAATAATGTCTCTCCAAACATCTCTTTCTTCTCATTAAAAGTCTCGGTAACTCCATCCGAAACAAGTGTTATAATATCTCCCTTTTTTAAAGTAATTTCTATCTGTTCAAGTGTTCTATTAAATATTTCTCCTTTATCAAGTCCAACCGCTATTCCAGAAGGTTTATAATAATTGATTTCCTGCTCATTAATTATTATAAGAGGAAGATGTCCTGCTCTGCAAAAGAATAATTTATTTATTTCTGTGTCTATCAGTATAATACCAATTGTAATAAATGCATTTCTTTCAACAACCTCATAAATTATTGAATTTACTTCTCGCAAAATTTCTATTGGTTGTTTATATTTATTTATAGTATTATTTTTTTTATCCGCTTTAAGATAATTTAGTTGTAAAATAGTTTGCAGCTTAGCCATATATAAAGCTGCGGACAGACCTTTTCCCGAAACATCACCAACAATAACAAGAACTTTTGTGTCCGATAATTTTATCACATCAAAATAATCACCGCCAACTTGCATCGCAGGAATCATTCGACCATAAATATCCAATCCTTTTATAACAGGAATTTTTTTAGGAAGAAGATTCTGTTGAATATTCCTCGCAAGTTCTAATTCTTGTTCGAGCTTAACCTTTTCTGCTTCCGATTCATATAACCTTGCATTCTCAAAAGAAATTGCTACTTGCCTTGCTGCAGCATTTAGTAATTCAATATCTTTTTCATTAAACTTTGATCCGGAATATTTCAAACCAAAAAGCATTAGCCCTATAAGATTATTATTTACTATTAGTGGTACTACTGTAAATATTTTTTCTTCAAATAAACTTTTTGCAATTGAAGGAACTAAAAAATTAAAATTTACTTCTTCAATAATATAGCGATTGTTCAAACCAAAACTGGAGTTAATATAATCATTAACCTGAATCGCATCATTTTTATTTAAAGAAGAAAGGTTATTGATGCCAACATTCTTAACAAGATTAAAATTTCCTTCTTTATCTTTAATTATAATACCAAATTTGTTAAGCTTTAATGCATGCACGAAAGTATCAGCCGCAGCATTTATTACTGCTTCTTTATCTACTGAAAATGTTCCTGATAATTCATTACTGAATTTTAATAGAATCTCTTCGTAGGCAAATTGTTCGGGATAAAATTTCCTTGTTAAATAATTTTGAAATTTATCTTTTGTGGATTGAAATATTAAAGCAAAGACAAGAAACGTAACCGCTGCAATAATGTTCTTATATTCCGTTCCTACTGAAATTCCGATAACCTGACCTAAACCATAAACAGCAAGGAAATAAAATACTGCTATTGTAATTGTAGCTGCTCCATAATATAGAGTGTTCCTTATTACAACACTTACATCCATCAATTGATATTTAAATATTGCATAAGCAAACCCTATCGGTATAGTAGCCACCAAAATAATAGGCATATAATATTCAGGTGAATTAAAAATTGTATCGCTTATTGCAGGAGCTATAAAAGTTGTAAATATAAACCCAAGAAATCCAAACACATAAAACATAAGAATTATCCGCAAAGGTTTTTTATGTTCATCTTTTGATTTAAGATTTCTAATAGTAAGAGTTATGAATCCAGTAATCATTGCAGTAACCTGGTAAATTCCAATTCTCCCTGCAATTTTATTCAGATGCAACAAAGAAAAATTGTAATCTTTGTACATATAGAAAATCACCTGGTACAAAGAAATAATAAAAAGTAGCACTGATATTCCATACAAAATTGCGATGAACCATTTTTTATCAATTATCTTTACTCTTGTTGGGAATACAAAAAAGAAATGAATATAAACGGATGGAACGAAGCAATACGCAAGCACCCAAATATAAACATATAATTGAAACAGAGTATTCTTAAATAATTCAGGTTGGTAAAAGCCAAAAAACCCATTTACGCTTGTGGCAACGCTTAGAAAAGCTCCGATAAGATAAAATAATATTTGTACATTTCCGGAGGGTTTTGCTTTATAAACTATATATCCGATAAAAAGAAAAAATAGAGAAAATAAAGCATTTGCCAGATAAGCTGGATTAACAAGCTTTTTAATATACACTTTTACTTGTTTAATTTTTCCATTTTGTTCGATTGTATAATTTGCGTACTCTCCAAGTCCAATTTTATTAATTATCATTTGAGCTTGTGAAGGGTCTTTTAATTTAATTCCATTTATGGCAATCAATTTATCGTTATCTCTTATTCCAGCATTATATGTAACGCCATTTACCTTCACCTTTTCAAAAAGAAATATAACTTCTCCATTATCCTGTTTCTTTTGAACCCAAAGACATTCATCGTTAGAGAGTGCTCTATCAAATGTTTGATAAAGATTGAAAAAATTTACAAAGCTTAATACAATTGTCAAAACTGTAACAAACAATATTTTATATTGCGTCTTAGAATTCAACTTTACATAACCTTAATAATGACAATAGTAATATCATCAGACTGAATTTGCCCTTTTGTAAAAGTTTGCACATCGTTTTTAATCAAGGAAAGCAATTCTTCTGCAGATTTATCAGTGTTGCGAAGTAAAAGCTCCTCAAGTGTCTTATCAGAATATTCATCATCGTTAATATCTTTTGCTTCTGTTACTCCATCAGTAAACATAACTATTAAATCAC
>CAZQSR010000090.1:0-8591 GCA_964596145.1 uncultured Ignavibacteriaceae bacterium | reverse complement strand
GCTTTAAAAGACTGTCACAAAGAAGATATTATCGGCTCTCCTTATGCGGTTGATGATTATGAAATAAATCCTGCAATAGGAACTTCAGATGAACTTAAGCAATTAAGATTAACTTTAAATCAATTAGGCATGAAATTAATTCTTGATTTTATTCCTAATCATTTTTCTGCCGATTCTAAAGTGAAAAAAAATAATCCCGAAGTTTTTTTACAATGTAAAGAAGAATTTCTTTTGCAGGAACCACATACATTTTTCCGTTCAAAATTTCACAAAGATATAATATTTGCTCATGGTAGAGATCCATTTTTCCCGGCGTGGACTGATACTGTGCAGGTAAATTACTTCAGTAATGAAGCTCGTAATTTTATGATTAAAAAGCTTGAACAAATTTCTTCTATAGCTGATGGTGTTCGCTGCGATATGGCAATGCTTGTAATGAATAATGTTTTCAACAATACATGGCGAGGAGTAATTGATGAAGAAAAGTTTCCATATCCTAAAGATGAATTTTGGAAACTTGCTATAGAAAATATAAAAAAGAATACTCCCGATTTTATTTTTATTGCAGAGGCATACTGGAATCTCGAATGGGATCTTCAGCAGCTTGGATTTGATTATACTTATGACAAAAGACTTCTGGATCGCTTAAAAGACGGAACTCCAAAGACAGTCGTTGATCACCTTAAAGCGGAATTAGAATTCCAGGAAAAATCCATGCGATTTATTGAAAATCATGATGAAGACAGAGCTATTACCTCTCTTGGATTCGAAAGATCCCTGGCAGCGGCGATTATTATTTCTACCACAATCGGAATGCGATTATTTAATGATGGACAATATGAAGGAAAACGAATCAAACTTCCCCTTCAACTTGGAAGAGAACCCAAAGAACATATAAATCAAGCCACACTTAAATTTTATGAAAAATTAAACAAGATTACTATTTCTGAGGTTTTTCATAACGGTAAATGGGAACTGCTTGAAGCATTGAAAGTATGGGAAAAAAATTACTCTTCAGAAAATATTATTGCTTATACATGGACTTTAAATTCAGATCACCGTCTAATAGTTGTTAATTACTCAAGCTCTATCTCTCAATGCAGATTAAAACTGGATGTAAAAAATTTCCCTGATGAGTTCAAAATTTTCGATTTACTTAACAACAAAGAATATATTCGTTCTTCAGAAGAAGTTTATCACCTGGGATTATTTATTGAACTTGCTGGATGGCAATCGCACATATTTAAGTACTGATTACTATTGTAAAAAAGTAGTAATTATATTTTGGGTAGTACCCCGGAGAGGAGTCGAACCTCCGACCAACAGTTTAGGAAACTGCTGCTCTATCCTACTGAGCTACCGGGGCGAATAATTTTTTGCAACGCAAAATACTTATTGTTTGAAATCTATAAAACTACTTAATAACTCCCGCTAATAATAAATCTCTGTTCCTTTCATAGAGTTTTAAACCTTCATCTACAATTTCAAATGCTTTTTCACGATTCATAAATTGCTCTACCACAACACTTTTATGCTCAAGTTTTTTGTAATCTTCAAAAAAACGTTTCAGTTCGACTAAAGTATGCGGAGGTAATTCAGTAATATCATTTATATAATTCACTGACATGTCATTCTTGGCAACCGCAATAATTTTGTCATCTTTTTCATTATTATCAATCATTTCCATTGCACCTATAACTTTGGATTCAATTATACACATTGGAAAAACATCAATAGAGCATATAACAAGAATATCAAGCGGATCTTTATCATCACAATAAGTTTGCGGAATGAATCCATAATTTGCCGGATAGTGTACAGATGAAAAAAGAACACGGTCTAGCCTAAGTAAACCACTCGCTTTGTGAAGTTCATATTTGCCTTTTGAGCCTTTGGGAATTTCAATTATGCTGTTTACAAAAAGAGGGGTTTCGCTACCCGGACTTACCCCATGCCAGGGATGACTATCGGATTTCATACAATTCCATTTTATTTAATACTAATGATAATTTATTAGCAAAAATATCATGGAATAAAGAATTGTGAAAGGAAATAAATAGTTATTTATAAAGATTAAAATTTGGTAACAATATTGCCGATTTTACTCCTCATTTCTATGAAAAATAATTTCATTGAATAAAAGATTAAGCTTATAATTACATCAATTGCACTAATGCTATTTGGTTTCTTCTTCTTAAAAGTTTTCTCAACAAAATATTCCATTTTATGCTGAAGCTGAAACCTGCATTTGTCTTCTTTAGTGGTGATACTAACAAGAATCATAACATCTCCTTTACCGAATGTTCATTACTATTAAATTTCAGAATTACTTTTGTCCCCACAGTCTTTTCACTTTTAATTTCAAGTTCTCCTCTTAGAACTTTCATTAACTTACCGGCAAGCGTTAAACCCAGACCAGCACCTTCAAAAGTTCTCTTATGTCCTTCATATTCTTCCTGTACAAAAGGTTGTAATATAGCTTCTATTTTTTTTTCATCAATACCACGCCCCGTATCTTCTACAGATACAACAATATGATCTTCTTTCAAACAACTTTTTATAATGACTTTGCCGTTGTGTTTATTATACTTAATTGCATTATCAATAATGGCATTAATTACTTTTTTCATTTTAGCATCATCGATAGTTAAAAACAATGGTCTGCTATCAAGTTCTAATTCCATTGTTATTTTGTTTTTGGATGCAAGCTGCGAGTTTTCGTTAAAACACTCTTTAATTAAATGATTTATATTTACAACTTTTTCATCGAGAGTATATTCACCGGCTTCAAGCATAGAAAGTTCAACAATGCGTTCTATCAAATGCATCAAACGGGAAACTCCATCTCTTAAAGAATGAATAATTTCCCCTGCAGTATCATAATTTCCGGATTCTAAATCTTCCTCTAAAAAGTTTGCATATCCAAGAATTGCAGTTGCCGGAGTTCGTATTTCGTGTGACATATTTTCAAGAAATGCACTTTTAAGTTTATTCAATTGCAATTCTTTTTTATAAGCCTCTTTTAATTTTTTCTCGTTGTTAACCTGTTCAGTAATGTCCTGAAAGTTTATTATGAAAATTCTTGATTGATCATAGTCATCATCAGTATAAGTAATTTTTACTACGAATTCTTTTCCCTGGTTTGAATAATGGAATTCCATTCTGTTCTTTTTAAAAAGATTTAACTCCATTATTTTATCAAAAATTATTTCATATAGTTCTTGTGGAACAATTGATTTCAACGGTTGGCTGGAAGCGTTTTCTCTTTTCAGTGAAAAGTTTTTTATGAAATTTTCATTTGCATTTTCAAATATTATTTCATTTCGCTCGGTTCTTACAATCAATAATAAATCCGAGATATTATTAATTATCGATTTTTGTTTCTCCTCGGACTTTTTAATGAACCTATTGCGAAGTATATAATGTGTAATGTCATTTGCGGTTAGTATAAAGTTTGAATAGGATTTTCCTGTTCCCGATACAGGATTTAACTTTAATTCTTTAAACCAAGTACTTCCTGCAGATGAATTACTTGATATCACTTTTATCCATTCAGTTTTTTCTTCTATTGCATTCTTTAACTGTTTAATGTCTTCAGCATTTAAAAATTGTTTAAGCGCTGCCTCAAGAGGGTGAGCATATAATTGCTCAATTGATTTATCAATTATCTTTTCGAAATCTCTGGATGTGTAATTAATAATTCCATTAGAATCTGCAATCATTACTGCAACATTTCCATAATCAATTGCATTGTGCAGATTATTTAATTTTTCTTCAAACTTTTTTCTCTCTTCGGTTGAAGTAAAGATAAGCAGGCAGTACTCTTCATTTTCTACAAGAACACGCTCAAGATCAACCAGGAAATCATTTAACTCATCCTTGATTTCATTTCGCATTGTAATATCGAAATGCAGACTGGAGTATTTACTATTAACAAAAGTAGTAACTAAATCAGCAAGGTCTGGCTCGCAATTTAGTGCGGAAAGAACCATTTTTTGTGATTCAGGAAATAATCTCTGTAAAGAATTATTAAAGTAAATTATTCGTCCATCAACATCAGCGAGCATCAAAGGCTTAGTATCCGGAAGTTCTTCAAGCTGTTGAAATTCTGAGATTGATTTAAAAGATTTTGTTTCTGAAGTCATTTGCTATTACAATCAACTAACCAATCTGGTGGTTATAATTTTTTCAATTTTTAATTCATTTAAACCGTTAGAATCGTGCAAAGGATAAATTGTTTTAGCACTATTTAATTTTTCTATGTAATTAATCAGTGCTGTATTAATGTTAGTCAATTCGAACAGAAGATCGTCGTTTAATGGAAGAAGCATTTCTTGAATCACTAAATCATCAAAAACTGTGAAATTTTTCTCCAGATTTTTTTCAGCAATTTTTAAAAATAATTCGTCAAGTGCTTCCATTTTTATCTGACGAAATTCATGATCATTAAAGAAAAGATCTTTATGAATTGAAATAGAAGTAAGAATTTTAAATCCAATTGTACTGATTTGCTTTTCTTTAATAATAGTTAAACTTCTTCTGTTTAACTTTCTGCTATAAAAAAGGTCCAATTCAGTTTTAAATTCAAAGCCATCATAGATAAAATTTATTAAAGTCTTTTCGCCCGGTTGCGATTTTAATCCTTTAAGTTTCCAACCAATTCCAATGAGATAAGCAGTCCCCGAAGATACGACTATGGAATCAACTCCCGGTTCATGATATTCGGAAGCAGATTTGCCTTCAAGACTAAAACCGGAACTCCTTCTTTCCTTATTTAGTCCGAAATTTGAGTTAATATTTACAATTTTTTCCAGCATTACAATAATCCAGTTGTATTATCGGAATTTTTATTAAAAAATTTATACCGAAGTGAATATTTTCGGCTGGAATTAGAATCGAGATTTAAAGAATTAGAATTGTTTAATCCAGTTTAATCATTTGCTGATCATCTGAATAACTAATTCTTTCGGTATTCTGAAGATTTATTAAAGTGTTAACCAAATTCTGAATACGCTCAAGTGATTTATTAATTATCTCAATATCTTGATTTATATTGACATTTTTACACTCGGTACATTCTTCGGTAATATTCTGCGTCGAGAGGATGAGGCTGCTAAGTGGATTATTAAATTGATGACCTATTGTACACGCAAGCTCTATTATGGCTTTTTTATGTTCAACTTCTTTAAGTTCATTCTGAAGATTATGGATTCTTACACCTGAACGAATTCTTGCAAGTAATTCCTGGTTTTCAATTGGCTTAATTAGGAAATCATCGGCTCCTGAATCCAGTCCAATTACTCTATCCTGCAAAGATGACCTTGCTGTTAAGATTACAAAATAAATTAATTTCGTTTTGTCATTTTCTTTTAAAATTTTGCATAACTGCAATCCATCAAGTTCTGGCATTGTCCAGTCAGCTACTATAACTTTTGGAAAAAATTCTTCCAGAATGGTCAAAGCATCTGTGCCATTTTCTGCCGTTCTAACTTCAAAATTATTCGTTGTTAGAATTCTATTTAAAATAAACATTGTATCAGGATCATCTTCGACAATCAGGATTTTGTCTTTCTCTTTATCCATTGTTATCTATTAGATTATCTATTTTTTTTAGTAAATCATTAAAATCGATTATCGGCTTAATTATAAAATCATCCGCAAGACTTTCTTTAAGCAAGTCTTTACCATTAATATTGTTTTGATAAGCAGTTACAATTATCACTGGAATCGATTTATATTTCTCATTGTTTTTAATATAAGACGCAAAAAATAACCCATCCACTTTTTCGTTGTTAATAAAAGTATTTTTTAAGTTAATATCAAGAATAATTAAAGAAATAGTTTGTTTATTCATCTGTTCAACAAACTCATCGCCATCATCAGTAATTACAAAATTATATCCCTTCCTTTGAAACAGGAATCTATAAAATTCCTGTGTAAAAGGGTCGTCTTCCATTATCAAAATATTTCTACTCATTTATTCTCCGAATACTTTACAATAATACTAACTCTGCGATTCACAATATCATTTGGGTTTTCTGCGTTACGAAGTTTTTTATCTGCATAACCTCGTATTTCCATAATTTGTGATTCAAGAAGTCCGCCTAAAACCATTGCTCTGCGAGCAGAATTAGCTCTATCTGAACTCAACTCATAGTTGGTATAACCAAGCCCCTTACCTTCATAAGGACGCGAATCTGTGTGTCCTTCAATAATTATTCCATTATTAATTGAAGAAAGTTTCGCCCCAAGATATTTTAAAAAGTTGAATGCTTGCGGATTCAGTTGGGCGGTTCCAACTTCAAAAAAAGCTTCGTGAATTGACTCAGAAAGTTCAATTCTCATACCTTCTTTTGTATATTCAATCTTTACCTGATCTAAAACTTTTTCTAATTGCTTATCCTCTTTAAGATAATCGAGAATTTCCTGTCCCATTTTCTCAAACTGTTCTTTTTCCTTTTCCTGCTTTAAAATTTCTGTAGAAATTTCAGGTGAACTTACAATGTTATTCTGGTTGGGTAAAAAACTTTTTCCTTTACCCAATTCTATTCCTCTCGGATCTCTGAAATATTCTGCAACTGCTTTTTTAACTTTATCGCCTGAACTTAGAACCCATAGCACTATAAACAGAGCCATCATAGCCGTAACAAAATCCGCATAAGCTACTTTCCATGCCCCACCGTGATGACCGCCGCCACCTTTTTTAATTTTTTTTATTATCGGAGGTTGTCCATTTATCTCAGACATTCTATTCTTTCTTTCCTCTTAAGTAAGACTCCAGTTCCTGAAACGTAGGTCTATTATCTGATTCGATAGTTCTTCTGGCTATTTCCACTGCAACGATTGGAGGATTTCCTTTGGTATAAGATACAATACTCGATTTAATTGTATTCAGATATTGTACTTCTTTTTCAACTCCATGTTCGATGTTTGTGGCTAAAGGATTTACAAAGCCATAGCTTAAAAGTACTCCAAGAAATGTTCCTACAAGAGCAGCAGCTACGTGATGACCGACTTCAGCAGCTCCTTTGTCAATACTTCCCATAGTAACAATAATTCCAAGCACAGCAGCTACAATACCAAGACCGGGTAATGCGTCACCAACTTTAGAAATAAGATGTGGAATGGGTTTATTTTCAGCTTCGAATGTTTCTATTTCTTTTTCCATCAGCTCTTCAATTTCATGAGGAGGAATTCCTCCAGTCAAAATTACTTTAAGTGTATCTGAGAAAAATGAAACAGCTACTTTATTATGTAAAAACTTTGTATTGTTTTTAAGTATCTCACTTTCAGCAGGATTTTCAATGTGTTTTTCGATAGAAAGTAAACCGTCTCTTTGAGCAACCAGAAATAAATCATAAAAAGATTTTAACAGGTCAAGATAATCCTGTTTCGCATAGTCTTTATGAGTAATTGCTTTAGGAATTGCCGCAATAATTTTTTTCAGGACAGGTAAAGGCGCCGATATTAACAAGCTTCCTATTGCTGCTCCGCCAATAGTAACAAATTCTGATATTTGAATAAGCAAAACAAGGTCGCCTCCAGCCATTGTGAATCCGACAACGACTGCTGCCATAACTATAACTATTCCAACTATAATAAACATAAACTTAATTACCTGCTACAAGTGATGCTTCTATTTCTTTAACTGTCTTTAATATTTGTTCCCACCTGACTTGTATAAAGAACCAATCCAGATCGGTTTTAACAGCACGGTCTTCTATTTCTTTAACACATTTGGTAATTTCATTGTAACCAATTGTTCCACCAGCTCCTTTTATTTCATGAAGATTTCTGTCAAGTTCAGCTTTGTTTCTTGTATGAAGAGAATATTCAATTTGCTGTTTTTGTATTTTGAAGTTATCTAAAAATATTTTCTTTAAATGACTTCTCATTTCAATATTTAAATTCTGATGAATTGATTCACGTACTTTCTCTTCAGGAGCATCAGCCATTGTTGTTTTGAAATTTGTCGGTGATTGAACCTCTTTATTTAAAACTTCTTTTAGTGTTTTGATTATTACATCTTTTTGAAGGGGTTTTGAAATTACTTTGCTGGCACCAAGTTCAATGGCAGAAAGAACATTTCTTTTATTGGTGTTTGCGCTAATTACAATTACAGGGATATCTTTGATGTCTTTCAATACACTTTTTACCTGAAGAAATTTTATCCCGTCAAAGTTAGGCATCATAAGGTCAAGAAATACCAAGTCAGGTTTAACTTCTGAACAAAGTTGTATTCCCCCCAAACCATCAAGCGTTGTATGGACTTCAAAATCATAACCTTCAAAAAAAGCTTTTAGAGCAGCAAGAATAGTATCTGAATCATCTATAATAACAATACGAAGTTTTTTATTTGTATTAAGCATATCAATCTTTTTTATTTATATCTTCAATTTTCAATTTAGATATATCTTTAGGCAGATTCTTACTTGAAGCAGAAGCAATAACGTTACTTTCTTTTAATTTTTCATATAACTCTTCGCGGTAAATTTTTAAGTGCGAAGGAGCTTCAATTCCAAGTCTAACCTGTCCATCTGATATTGCAATAATACTAATTACAATATCAGGACCAATCCTGATTTTTTCAT
>CAZQSR010000089.1:0-8646 GCA_964596145.1 uncultured Ignavibacteriaceae bacterium | reverse complement strand
TGGATTATATACATTCATCACTTTTACTATGGAGGGAGCAAATCGTCTGTTAAAACCAACAATCAATTTTGAATTTCCATCATTGTAAACTTTTCTTATTTCTTCAAGTTCTGTTTCGTCCATACACAAAGGTTTTTCTACAAAAACATTTTTACCTGCTTTTAATGCCTTTATAACATATTCATAATGAAGATTATGCCGAGTAGCAATAAATACCGTATTTATATTTTGATCTTTAATAATTTCTTCTGCATCACCTGTTGAATAATTGAAACCATATTTATCAGCAATATTTCTTGCATTATTTGGACGAGCTGTCGCTACACCGACAAATCTACATTTATTTTTTAGGTTTGGAAGTAGAAAATTTTGTGCAAAAGAACCGGCACCAATAAATCCACATAAAACTTCATTTGTTTTTTTCTGAGCTGAAAAATCTTTATGAATAATTTTTTCCTTAATCGTTTCCTCAGTATTGTATTTTAATAAAACACCAAGAAATGGTTCTTTCTTTTCAAGGATTAATTGATAAGCCTTTTCAGCTTCTTCAAGATTAAAAGTATGGGTTATTAATTTTTCAATATTAAGTTTGCCTGCCTGCAATAAATCAAGATATGCCTGTAAATTCCTATTTTCTGTCCATCGCACATAACCAATTGGATAGTCCAATCCTTTTTCTTCGTAATTCATTTCATATCTCCCAGGTCCATACGATGAAGACATCCGAAGATCTAATTCTTTTTTAAAATAATTTTCTCTGCTAAATCCTGTTGGCACTGCTCCAACAATAACAACTTTCCCTTTTTTTCTTGAGACCGCACCAGCAAGTTCAACCGGATCAATTGAATTTGTTCCTGCTGTAATAATTACCGCATCAGTTCCAAACCCTTGCGTAAAACTTAAAACAGATTCTTTAACTCCTTCATTACTTCTTGTCAGAGCCAAACTGCAGCCATTTTGTTTTGCAATTTCAACCTGTGCGGAATCAACATCAATTCCAATTGTCTTAACTCCAGCAGCATTTAACAACTGAATTGTAAGTTGTCCAAGCAAACCTAATCCAATAATAACACAGTTTTCACCGAGTTTCAGATCTGCCTGTCGTATTCCTTGCAAAGCTATAGCCGCAATAGTAGCAAATACTGCTTGTTCAATTTTTACTCCCTCCGGAATTTTTGCACAAAGATTTTTAGGGACAGAAACAATTTCTGCATGATTTGCAGAAGCACCACCGCATGCAACAAAATCTCCAACACGAAATCCACTTACGTTTTTACCAATTGCAATTACTTCTCCTGCACAAGAATAACCAAGTCCTGCAGGTGCATCAAGTTTGTTCATAACTATATTGTAGGTGTTAAGTAATCCTTGAGTTTTTATAGAATCAATTACCTGTTTTAATTCTTTTTGCCTGGATTTAGCTTTACCTATATAACCTAGTCTGGCATCCTTCACTGTTTTAGATTCTGTACCTGCACTTATTACAGAATAATGATTGCGAATTAAAAGATTCCCTTCTGTTAACGCAGGAAAAGGTACTTCAAGAATTTTCATTTCACCATTTTTTAGTTTTTGTGTTAATTGTTCCATTTAAAATCCAGTCACATGTTATGATAATAAAATCGTTTTATATAATGCATTTGAAAGATTATAAACCATTTTATCTTCTGTAAATTTTTCAAGATAATATTGCTGCCCTTTAATTCCCATTTGTTTTGCAATTTGAGGATTTGATAAAAGTAAGAATAATTTTTCTGCAATTTGTTGAGGATTATTTTTTTCAATAATAAATCCATTTTCACCATCAATTACAGATTCTTTAATTGCTCCCTGGTCAGTAGTTATTATCGGCAATCCAAAAGCCATAGCTTCAATAATTACCCACGGATGTCCTTCTGGTAATCGAGGTGGAAAAACAAAAATATCCGCTTCTTTAAAGAAATTGAACTTCTCATCTCCATACTTTGGAGAAAATGTTTTAACAGGTAAAGAATGTTTCTCTATTATGTTAATACAATTTTTTTTTGTTTCTTCATCACGCCATTGTCCAACAATATTTACAAAAAATTCTTGTGTGTATTTTTCTTTTAAGAAGACCAAAGATTTGATGAAGTCTTCTATTCCTTTGGAGGATTGAAGATTTGCAAAAAATAAAATGTTGTTATTAAAAACTTTTTCATCTAAATCTGGCAAAGGATAATTACCACCATTTGGAACAACAAAAATTTTTTCATCTTCAAAATAATCTGCAAAAAGAAATTTTAGATTTGAACCCAGAACGATAGCGGATTGGCATGAAGATACAACTACTTTAAAGAACCATCTTGTTAACAATGAAGATTTTCTTAACCAGTTTTTAATATTGCTCCCTCTTACCTGAACAATAGTTCTAACAGAAAGCAATCTTGAAATAATAATGAAAGGGGCATCTTTAACAAAACCAAGTGTGGATTGACTAATTGGAATAAGAGCCACATCCGGCTTATGCTGAACAATTAATCTAATTAATTGGATGTAAAGATTAATATTCTGATAAATTTTTTTAAGATTAATTGCACCCATTGTCAATAATGTCTCATGAACATTAGTGTTAAGGTGAATTATCTTAAACCGGTTTTTCAGTTCTGATTTTATTAATATTTGGGTTGCCAAAGCGGGGCCGTAAAAAGGGGGCGGCAGCTTTCCGAGGAGCAACAATGTCGGGTTTTTCATTAAGAATTTTCTTTGCTCTGTTTGGTATTACAGCATATGAAAAAATACTAAAAATAATATACATCAACGGAAAATAAATTGTCGGTACCGTTGAAACCGAATACAGTACAATTAAAACAAGAGCTCCTGTAACAAGAAATTTTTCATGCACTACAAGGAAACGACTTTTTATAAAAACCTGTATTAAATATAATATCCAAAATATAAGTCCTATGTAACCTGTTAGAAAAGTGATTCGAAGATAATCATTATGAATACCAAGCACCATTTTTTTAATTTCAGTTGTAAAAGTAAATGAAGGACCAACCATTCTGAAAAAGAACGGAACTTTTTCATTAAAAACATCAATGAACTTTTCCCATCTACCAAACCGACCATTAAAACCGCGCTCAAACTGTTGTTCGCCTTCATAGACTTCAATATCACGACTTATCAAGGGCATAACCTGATCATCAAGTTTATCTTTTCCGAAATAATAAAAAATTGGAAAAGAAATAACAATAAAAACTATTGTAGCAAATTTATTTTGTTTTTGCAGATAAAGAATAAATAATGCAATAAGACAAATGAAAATAAAAAAAGTTGCAATGTGATTGATCTTAAAAAGCCCAAGAAAAATTACAACAATAACAGGATACATAATTTTCCTGATTTTTTTCTTCCCCCAGTAATCATTCCTGTACTTAATATAAAAATAACCAAGTATTAACACTGTTAATGTCATATAGATACTGTAATTTAATACATCAGCATAAAGACCTGAAGTGCGTGCAATTGTTCCGCGCGTGAATTCGTGTTTGATTGGACCTACAACAATTTCATAGACAATCATTACACCAGGAAAAATTGCAGAGTATAAAAAGGTTTGAAGAATTTTTTCAAGTTCCTTTACATTAAAGACAACACGTCGAATATAGAAGTAAAGATACGCTGGAGCATTTAATGAAATAAAAACACCAAATGTATCAACGTCCATAAAAATGAAATATACTGCTAGAGAATTAAAAAAGATTAGTAAACACCATAAAACAAAAAAAGGATCAATTTCACTTCTTACCTTTTTAGGAAAACGATCATTTCCAAGAGAAACAAAAATTAGAATTGGAGTAAATACTCCTATCAAATATAGCGGAGATAAGATAGGACTTGTGTGTTTAAGAAAGTAAAATACATCAACAATAGGCCGAATTAATACAAGAACAATAAACCAGCGTATTGTCCAGTGTTTGGATTTAAACCAGATTTTCCACTTTGTATAATCAAGAATATCTGATTTGGCGTTAAGGTAATTTATTGTATTATCAAATTTGTTTGTCATTGATTCTAATTTAACAATTTTAAACCGGAATTTCTGTAAATTTATTTATGCTCTCAACCGTACAATAAAGATGACCAGTTTTTGCAAGCTGATGATTATCTCGAGTAATTATTTGTTTCAGAAAAGAATGATAGATTTTATAATTTCTTTCAATTAAAAACTCAACAATATTTTGTGAGTTACTTTTCCCATCGTAATCGGGAACTTTGTGCATTTCAATATCAAAATCGGGATGATATTTTTCAATTGTATTAACCATTCCTTTCAATACATTCATTTCATAACCTTCTGTATCAATTTTAATAAAGCCAGGTGGTGAAATGTTTTGCTTCTTAATAAAAGAATCCAAATCAACTACCTTAACTTCAAAATATTCGTTGAAACCATTTTTTTCGAAGTCTTCAATGAAATTTTTATTCAAAGAACCTGAGCCTCTTTTTTTATTATGAACAACCAATTTTTCTACACTTTGTTTTTCGCCGATAGCATAATTGAATACTTCTACATTCTTTATTAAATTCATTTTCAATGTCTTTTTGATTATTGAAACAGAATGTGAATTAGGTTCAAATGCATATACTCTGGATGCATATTTGGAATAAGCTAAAGACATTATTCCAATGTTTGCACCTATATCATAGACAACTTTGTTTTTTAAGTTTAACCTTTCAAGCATTATCTCTGCATCTGTAAGAGGTGCAGGAATAAATAAAAATCCTCCTTGCTTTTTAAATCCTCTTGCCGGACCACTTCGAATTTTATAAGTCACAAGTTCTGTCAATGGTCGAATTGGTTTAAGAAAAAATTGTGCTGTATGTTTTAATACAGAAAAAATTTTTCTGTTCATTAGATAATCAATGAGACAATATTTAATGGTGAATTATATTTTCGGAATTTTCCTGTAAGATCGATAACAGGTTTGTTTATATTTTGTAATAAACTTAAATATTGAACACTGTAGTGGGCAAGAATTATCAAATCAGCTTCAATTACAATATCTCCTGGAGATTGAACCATTAGTTTGGTTATATGTTTAATATGCTGATTCAGATAAGCGAGATTTTTGCCCAATAGTAGTTGATAATTTATTGAGTAATCGTGAATAATTACTTCGTACCCTTTACCAATACATTTTTCTACAAGTTTTACAAAAGGACTTTCTCTAACATCATCAGTATCGGATTTAAAACTTAATCCAAGAAAGCCTATCTTCTTTTTTCCCGAATTAGCAATAAAGCGAAAAGCATATTCAATATGATCTGAGTTGCTTTGTTCAATCCCGCTAATAATTGGAACATTTATATTCGATTTTTTTGCTAATGATGAAAGTGCTTTAACATCTTTAGGCAAACACGAACCTCCATAAGCAAATCCGGGTTTTAAATAAGCAGTAGAAATATTCAGTTTTTTATCTGCAAAAAATATTTCAAAAAGTTCATTAGTATCTACGTTATAACTTTTAGCAATTCTGCCGACTTCATTTCCAAAAGCCACTTTAAGAGCATGAAAAGTATTATTCAAATACTTAATCATTTCAGCCGTTCTTGTTTGAACAATTCTTAAGTTAATATTAATACCTTTATAAATCTCTCTGAAAAATTTTTCAAGTTGGTCTTGTTCAATTCCGTAAACAGGTGCAACAATTATTTCAGGGGAGTTGTAAAAATCATCGACTGCGGAGCCTTCTCTTAAAAATTCAGGGTGATAAGCAATCGGAGGAATCTCTTCATGCTGCAAATTTTGTTCGAATAGTTGAAGTATGATTTCTTCCATTGTTCCCGGGGGAATTGTACTTCTGAAAATCAATAATGGTTTTTCTTTAGTAATTTTTATTACATCTATAAGTTGATTCGTAACTTTAAGTAAACTATCAAGATTAACTTCTCCATCGTCTTTCGAAGGAGTACCAACGCAAATCATTACAGCATCATGATTTTTGAAAGATTGTTCAAAAGAAGAAGAAGCTTTTAACCTCTTCTGCATTACTCCTTTATTAACAAGATTCTGAACTTTTGGTTCAACAATAGGAGATTTACTATTATTAAGCATTTCTACTTTATCGGAAAGAATATCATTTCCAGTAATGTCATGACCACATTCGGCAAGACAGACTGATGTAACTACTCCGACATATCCTAAACCAAGAATTGAAATATTCATATATTACTTTTTATTAGTTATTAAAATAGCTTCAGCAATTTTTTCTACCATATTTTCGATAGATGCCGAAGTGTTTATTTTTTCGTATGCATTGGTTCCTAATTTTTTTGCTAGCCCGGGATTATTAAATAAATAAACTATATTTTCTCCAAGCGCTTTAAAATTTCCTTTTTCATATCGAAGACCATTTTCGCCGTGAATTAATAATTCAGAATCAGGACCGGGTTCGTCAGCACAAATTACCGCTTTAGAAGCTGCCATTGCCTGATTAATTGAAAGTCCGACAGCTCCCGGAAAAACACAACAGTAACAATTTAACAAAAGCAGATCAGCATCTTTATCAGAAACATTCCCTGTAAAAAAAACATTTGATATTTTTTCTTGAACACATTTGTTTTTTAGATTACTTAATTCAGGTCCATTACCAGCTATTACTAGTAATAAATTTTGAATTTCATCTTTCTCAACTAAATATTTATAAGTATTTATTATATCAACTACTTTTTTAGCTTTTGTTATTCGTCCAAGATTTAAAATATAAGGTATATTACCTTTAATAATTTTTTCAACCTGCTCAGAATCAGCCTTATAATTTGAATATTTATTAGCGGCATTAAGCAGATTTGAAACATCAACAGTATTTTGTGCAACTGTAATTTTATCCTGCTTGATTCCATAATTATTTAATAGAGAAATACTTGAATAGCCGTACACAATAAAATGATCTGCAAGTGAGAGGAAACACTTTTTAAATCTTCTTGAAATCCATAATTCATTCTGTGCTTTAGGCCAGCCTTTAATCCATATTATATTTTTCCCACCAAAAAGTTTACGCAAAAATAAAATTAAAATATTCGATAAAAGAATTAGAGAACCTTCAAATATTACTATATCATACTGTTTTCTTGAAATAACTTTGAATGATGATTTTTGAAAAAGAAATTCTCTGTTAAACAATTTGAGCTTAGAGTTTTTTACTCGTCTAACAAATGTTGGTTCTTTATTTAATCCAATTCCTGAGCCGCCTAAATTATCTTCCGGAAAACCACAATACACGGTCAACTTAAAATTTCGATTTTCACTTACAAGTTTATTATAAACAGGTATTCTATAGTGAGGTAGCCGTCTTTGTACAACTGCAATATTAATGGAACCTTGTTCAACCATTTGTTAAATATTTTTCTTTCCAAGTAATAAAAGGTAGTAGTTTAGAGTAATCAACATTAAAATTTTTATGAATATTTTTTAACAGCATATACTCATCCGATTTTAATATTTTTTCTCTTTTATCTTCAATCCACTCTTTACCAATTGCTGACTTTTTGACAAAATTATAGGAATTATCCAGACCAATCTTTGGCATAAACCAATACTTTTCATCACCATTAAATGAAGCTGCCTTACGAAGAATGTATTTGCTTACCTTATTTTTAACCTTTAAGGAGATTGGAATATTAAGTGATAAATTTACAAATTCTGCATCCCAATACGGAGAAACAGGAAACATATTTTCAACTATTTGTAACTCAGCGGGTGGATAAAAAAAGTTTTCCGGACACATGTTTATTGACTGATAAACAAAAAAATCTCTTATATCTTTTGATTTTGAATTTGAGCGAAACTCTTCCCAAAATCTTTTAATTGCTATGTTATAAATTCTAAATTCAAGTTCATTATTTTTATTGTTTACCATTCCATAACTGCGTTCAATATATGGTGGAATTCCTTTTCGCCAATTATCAAAAACAAGATAGAGTTTTTTATAATCATTTTTAGGCAGAAACTTAAAAAACGGGAGAAGGCAATTAAGTGTTTTTGTTTTTTTTAATAATGCATAGTATTTCAAATACTTGCTGTAATTCATAAAATGATTCATCCCATAGAACAAACGATCTGCACCATCGCCATCCCAAAATTCATCAAAACCATCTTTCTTAGCCTGTAAAGCAAGATACTTCATTACCGCGTCATTGAACTTTACTGGTTCACTTGAAACAGAATTTGCTTCTTCGAATGATTTAATTATTGTTGATTCATCGACTTTAATTTTTATTAGATTAAAGTTAATTTTTTTTTGGAGCTTATCTAATCTTTCATACTCATTATAATATGAACCGTAAGCAATGTTATAGCCAGTAAGTTTAATTCCATTATCAATAATTTTTTTGGCAATAAAACCTGAATCAACTCCACCGCTTAATCCAAGGGCAATCTTATTTTTATTACCAATTCTTCTATTAATAGAATCTTGCATAAGTAGATTTAAGGCTTCAATTGTCTCAGCCTCATTAGAATATTTTTTGTCTTCATTCGTTAATTCATACAAATGAAAATATTTGTGTAAACAAAGTGTATTGTTTTTTATTTCGAGTTTACAACCAGGTGGAATTTTTTTTATTCCACTAAATAATGTTTGATTGTTTGGAGTAATTTTAAAATGATATAAATGAAGAAGA
>CAZQSR010000088.1:0-8650 GCA_964596145.1 uncultured Ignavibacteriaceae bacterium | reverse complement strand
GGAGAACAACTTAAAGTATCCGAAAATACAAAGTACAATGTTCCAAGATTAGAGGCAGAGCCTGATACCGAAATGACTTTTGATTCAGTAATTTTATACGCTGATGAAAAAGGAACTCAAATCGGTACACCCTTTGTTAAGGATATTAAAGTAACCGCAAAAATTCTTGAACATATTAAAGATGATAAAGTAATTGTATTTAAGAAAAAAAGAAGAATTAGTTACAAAAGACTTAAAGGTCACAGGCAGCAATTAACAAAAATTGAAGTTACCAAAATTGGATAATAAGAATTAGGAGTAGATTTTATGGCACATAAAAAAGGACAGGGTTCTACTAAAAACGGTAGAGATAGTAATGCACAAAGACTTGGAGTAAAAGCTTTTGGTGGTGAGTTAATAACTGCCGGTTCAATTATTGTTCGTCAGCGGGGGACGAAATTTCATCCCGGTACGAATGTAAAAAGAGCAGGGGATGATTCATTATTTGCTATTACAGATGGAATTGTAAAATTTGAGATAGGAAAAGGCAACCGTCAGTTTGTTTCTGTTTATCCTGCATAACTAACAGATGAGGTGTGTGTGAAGAAAATATCTGTTATTGGGGCAGGAAATGTTGGTGCAACAGTAGCTCAAAGAGTGGCAGAAAAAAATTTAGCTGAACAAGTTGTTTTAGTAGATATTCTTGATGGTATTCCACAAGGCAAAGCTCTTGATATGTGGGAAAGTGGTCCCATCGAAGGTTTTGATGCAAATGTTATAGGTTATAATGATTTTGGAATGACTGAAAATTCCGATATTATTGTCATTACAGCAGGCTTACCTAGAAAACCCGGCATGACCCGTGACGATTTACTTCATGCAAATGCTAAAATTGTTAAATCAGTAACATTACAGATAGCTCCTAAATCACCAAATTCTATAATCGTTGTTGTTTCAAATCCACTTGATGTTATGGCTTATGTTGCTAAGAAGATTAGTGGATTTGAAAAAAATCGTGTAATTGGAATGGCTGGTGTTTTAGATACAGCTAGATTCCGACTTTTCATAGCACAAGAACTTAACGTTTCACTTAAAGATGTTTATGCAATGGTTCTGGGTGGACACGGTGATACTATGGTACCTCTTGTTAGGTACTCAACAATTGCAGGAATTCCGATCTCAGAATTAATTGCTGAAAAAAGAATTGAAGAACTGGTTACAAGAGCTCGAAATGGTGGCATTGAAATAGTGAATTATTTAAAAACCGGAAGTGCTTATTATGCACCTTCTTCTGCAGCTGTTGAAATGGTTGAAGCCATTGCACTTAACAGAAAAAGAATCCTTCCTTGTTCAGCATGGCTCGAAGGTGAATATGGTTTAAATGATGTTTATTGCGGTGTTCCTGTTAAACTAGGCAGTAATGGCATTGAAGATATAATTGAATTAAATCTTACTGATGAAGAGAAAGCAGCGTTGAAAAAATCTGCTGATGATGTAGCGGTAAATATTAGTAAACTTGAAATATAAATTATTAAGAAAAAATTTATCCCCAGATTCTGGGGATTTTTTATTTTAAATAATAATACATAGAACCTATTTCACTTTAATAGTGTTTTAATAACAGTGAAAAAAATAATTTGAAATGAAAGTTAGTTTATGAAAAAATTTGATATTGCAATTCTTGGTGGTGGACCAGGAGGTTATGTCGCTGCAATCAGAGCTGCTCAACTAGGCTTTAAAACTATATTAATAGATAAAGATAATTTGGGAGGTATTTGTTTAAACTGGGGATGTATTCCGACAAAATCTCTTATCAAAAATGCAGAATTATATGAAACTATTAAAAATCATTCTTCAGATTTCGGTTTATCCTTTAAAGAATTAAACTTTAAATTCGAAAAGATTATCTCCAGAAGCCGCAGCATCTCAGAAAGAATATCTAAAAATATTGAATTGCTTATAAAAAAAAATAAAATTGAACATATAAGAGGTTTTGGTAAACTGGTATCTAAAAATCAGATTGATGTTTTTAAGGATAATAAATTATCTGAAACAATTCATGCTGATAAAATTATTGTTGCTACAGGGGCAAGTCCAAGAATGCTGCCAAATATTCCGGTTGATAGAAAGAAAATAATTACAAGTTCTGAAGCAATGACATTAAAAACCCTTCCAAAAGAATTGATAGTAATTGGTGCTGGTGCAATTGGTGTTGAGTTTGCATATTTTTATTCTATTTTTGGTACAAAAGTGACTATTATTGAAATGCTTGAAAGAATTCTTCCAAATGAAGATAAGGAAGTTTCTGCTGCTCTTGAAAAATCACTTAAAAAGAAAAATATTGAAATATCAACTTCATCTACTGTTGATAAAGCTGAAATTAAAGGCGATATTGTTGAAGTAACAATAAATCAAAATGGTGAAAAAAAATTGTTAAAAGCTGAAGTTGTATTAAATGCAATTGGAGTCACCGGCAATGTCAAAGGATTTGGATTAGAAGAACTCGGAATAGAAATTGTTAAAAATCATATTAATGTAGATAAAAAAACATATCGAACTAATATCGAAAATATTTTTGCAATTGGTGATGTAATTGGACCACCGTGGCTAGCTCATGTTGCTTCAGCTGAAGGAATTGCTTGTGTAGAAAATATTAAAGGTATTCACTCAACTCCTGTTGATTATGATAATATTCCCGGTTGTACTTATTGTCAGCCACAAGTTGCAAGTATTGGGCTTACTGAAGAAAAAGCTAAAGAAAAAGGATTTGCAATTAAAATTGGAAAATTTCCATTTATGGCAAGTGGAAAAGCTTTTGCAGTTGGAGAAAGAGATGGATTTGTAAAGTTAATTTTTGATGCCAAGTATGGTGAAATATTGGGGGCGCATATTATAGGTTCAGATGCCACTGAAATGATTGCGGAACTTGCCCTTGCCAGATCTCTTGGTGCTACTGCTGAAACCATAATTAAAACTGTTCATGCTCATCCAACTTTATCCGAATCAATAATGGAAGCTGCTGCTAATGCTTATGGAGAATCAATTCACATATAAAATATTTTCATATTACAACCTTGGTTTGATGGATTATCAGGAGTGCTGGGAACTTCAAAAGAAAATTTTTGACCAAAGAAAAGAGAATAAAATTTCTGATTCGCTATTAATTGTTGAACATCCACATACTTACACTTTAGGGAAAGTTGCTAAAGAACAAAACTTAATTAGTTCAAAAAAATTTCTTGATGAAAATAAAATTAGTGTTTATGAGATTGACA
This sequence comes from uncultured Ignavibacteriaceae bacterium, assembly GCA_964596145.1. Classification (GTDB taxonomy): domain Bacteria; phylum Bacteroidota; class Ignavibacteria; order Ignavibacteriales; family Ignavibacteriaceae; genus CAZHVS01. The sequence continues at coordinate 5,396 of CAZQSR010000088.1, read as the reverse complement.
GGGGAGGAGATATTACTTATCACGGTCCCGGTCAGATTGTTGGTTATCCAATTATTAATCTTAACTATTGGAAAAAAGATACACATAAATATCTAAGAGCACTTGAAGAGGTTATCATTCTTACCTGCAAAGAGTACGGACTCTCACCATATCGTAATGAAAAATATACTGGTGTATGGATTGAAGATGAAAAGATTGCTGCTATTGGAATTAAAGTAAGCAACTGGATAACGATGCATGGATTTGCTTTCAACATAAATACCAACCTATCAATGTTTAATGGTATTATACCTTGTGGTATTGTTGATAAAGGTGTTACTTCTCTTGAAAAAAAATTAGGATCTAAAATTTCTCTTGAAGAAGTTAAGGAAAAAATTGTAAAAAACTTTAAGTATGTGTTTGAATATTCTGAAGTACAATATTGCACTGAAAATGAAATAGCTGTAGTAAATTAATCTGAAGGAAAAAGATGGCTAAAAAATTGGTAAATAGCTTAATTCAAAATGAAAAGAACAAAAAAGAATCAGCAATTGATTTAACCGATAAAATTTTTGAAATATCAAAAGACGAACTAGCAAAAGCATTTCATCTGATGAATCTTGCTCGAAACATCGATTCCAAAACTATGAATCTGTTAAAACAGGGTAAAACTTTTTTTCATATTGCTGGAAGCGGTCATGAAGCTATTCAGGTTGCATCGGGGATGCAAATCAATCCTCAAATTGATTGGATGTTTCCTTATTATAGAGATCTTGGTTTTTCGCTTTCTGTAGGCGTTTCTGCTTATGATTTCTTTCTACAGGTTTTTGGTAAAGCTGATGACCCTGCGTGCGGCGGAAGACAGATGCCTTGTCACTGGGGTTCAACACAGTTTAATCTTCCTACTCAATCAAGCCCTACAGGGACACAATTTCTACAAGCAGTCGGTACTGCTATTGCGTCAGTAAGAAAAGGAGTTAACAATATTACTTATGTTAGTTCAGGAGAAGGTACAACCAGCCAGGGAGAATTTCATGAAGCAATCAATTGGGCAAGCAGAGAAAAACTTCCGGTAATTTTTGTAATTCAAAATAATGGGTATGCTATATCTGTTCCTGTACATAAACAAAGCGGTGGGAAAGAACATTCAATTGCAGAGATGATGACTGGTTATCATAATTTGAAAAGAATGAAAATAGATGGAACAAACTTTATCGAATCATATTTTTCATTCAAAGAAGCGATCGAGTACATTAAAAATGGAAATGGACCTGTATTAATTGAAGCTGAAGTTGTAAGACTGTTATCTCATTCTTCTTCAGATGATCAAAAAAAATATAGAAGTGCTGATGAAATTGAAAAAGAGAAGAAAAAAGATCCGATTGAAAAATTTTCATCATTACTTATTTCAAAAAATATTTTTACACAAGAGGAACTGGATGAAATCAAGAAAGAAGTATTAAACGAAATTGATAGAGCAGTCGATTTAGCGTATAGTGCTAAAGATCCTGAAGCAGATAGTTGTGAAAAATTTGTTTTCGATGAAAGCGGCGTTAAAGAATCTCTTGAATACGAGAAATCATCTGAAAAGGGAAGTTCAATAGTAATGGTTGATGCAATTAATCATGCACTTCACGAAGAAATGGAATTAAATGATAAAATATATGTATTTGGTGAAGATGTTGCTGATGATAAAGGTGGCGTATTTACCGCAACCAAAGGATTATCCAAAAAATTTGGTGATGAAAGAGTATTTAATTCACCACTGGCTGAAGCAAGTATTATTGGTGTAGCAACAGGAATGTCATTAGCTGGTTTGAAACCTGTTGTTGAAATTCAATTTGGAGACTACATCTGGCCTGCATTTATGCAATTCAAAGGTGAAGTTGCGACATATAGATATCGTTCTAATAATGCGTGGACTTCTTCTTTTGTTACAAGAGTTGCAGTTGGTGGATATATTCATGGCGGCTTGTATCATAGTCAAAATATTGAATCTATATTTGCTCATATTCCGGGAATTTTTATAGCTTATCCTTCCAACGCTGCAGACGCAAAAGGATTATTAAAAACTGCAATCAGGATAAATGATCCTGTTTTGTTTTGTGAACATAAAGGTTTATATAGACAAAGTTATTCTTCTGCACCTGAACCAGGAAAAGATTATTTGATTCCTTTTGGTAAAGCAAAGATTGTTAAAGAAGGAAATGATCTAACTGTTATTAGCTATGGAGCTTCTGTTTGGGATTCTTTTTTTGCATCTAAAAAGCTTGAAGAAGAAGGTTATTCGATAGAAGTAATTGATATAAGAACTATTATTCCTCTTGATGAAGAAACAATTTTTACTTCTGTAAAGAAAACTGGCAAAGTGATAGTAATTCATGAAGATACGTTCACTGCTGGCTTCGGTGCAGAAATCGCAGCGAGGATAGCAGATAATTGTTTTCAATATCTTGATGGACCTGTGAAAAGATTAACTGCAAAAGATACGCACATTCCATATAATCCGATTTTGGAAAATGCTGTACTTCCTTCAAGAGAAGGAATTTATAAATCAATTAAAGAATTGTTAAAATATTAATTTGAGGAATTAGTTATGAAGATAGAAATCCCGATGCCAAAAATGGGTGAATCAATAATGGAGGGAACAATTATTAAATGGCATAAGAATGTTGGTGATGCAGTTAAGAAAGATGAAACTATTTTTGAAATTAGTACTGATAAAGTAGATACTGAAGTCCCTTCACCTTCAGATGGAATATTGACTGAGATAATTTTTAAAGAAAATGAAACAGTAGAAGTTGGAAAAATTGTTGCTTTTCTAGATACTGAAACAGGAAAAAGTTTCGGAATAAAAACTGATGAAAAAATATCTGAAAAGAATTCGGATAAAAAAATTGAACAGAATACAATTAATATTGTAATGCCAAAGATGGGTGAATCAATAATGGAGGGAACAATTATTAAATGGCATAAGAATGTTGGTGATGCAGTTAAGAAAGATGAAACTATTTTTGAAATTAGTACTGATAAAGTAGATACTGAAGTTCCTTCTCCAGAAGACGGAATTTTAATTGAAATTATATCCAAAGAACAAGAGACTGTTTCTGTTGGAGAAGTTGTTGCAAGACTTTCCTCAGAAAATTCAACTGCATCAATTATTGTTGCACAAAATGATTCAATGCATTCACAAATTGGAAATCTGGTTAATACAACTTTAGTAGATGATAATTACAATGAAGAAAAAGAAAAACGAAAGAGTAACAAATTCTATTCGCCATTAGTTTTGAATATCGCTAAAGTTGAGAATGTAACATTTGAAGAACTCGACGAAATTTCAGGTACTGGTATTGAAGGTAGAGTAACAAAAAAAGATATACTTGAATATATTGAAAATAGAGTGAGAAAAAGTTCATTACCGATCGATATTAAAAAATCATTTGAACAAGAAGAGAAATCTTTAAAGCAAATTAATCAATCAGTCTTCTCTTATTCTGATGGAAGTGTTGAAAAAATTCCAATGGATAATATCCGTCAGAAAATAATGAATCATATGGTTCATAGCAGAGATACTTCAGTTCATGTTACTGGTTTAGTTGAAGTTGATATGTCGAAGATTTATAATTTTCTTAAATCACAAAAAGAAATTATCTGGAAAAGAGAAGGGATAAAACTTACGTATACTTCATTTGTTGCTTATGCAGTAGTTAAAGCACTTAAAGTTCATCCTCTTATTAATTCAACAATTGATGGTGCGAATATACTACAGAAAAAATTTGTAAATCTTGGAATTGCTGTAGCTTTAGAGCAAAATGGTTTGATTGTTCCAAACATTAAAAATGCTCAGGATAAAAATTTGTTTGGACTGTCGAAAGAAATTTCATCATTAGCTGAAAAAGCCAGAACAAAAAAATTAATACCGGATGATATATCCGGGGGGACTTTTACAATAACCAACTATGGAATTTTTGGGACTTTATTTGGAACTCCAATTATTAACCAACCAGAAGTTGCAATTCTGGGAATGGGTGCAGTTGTTAAGAGACCAATAGTTGTTGAGACAGATGATCAGGACTCAATAATTATTAAACCAATGATGTATTTAACTCTTTCACATGATCATCGTTTAATTGATGGAATGCTTGGTGGAATGTTCTTAAAAACTATAAAAGAACAACTCGAATCTTTTAATGAAAAAACTATTTAACTATGATAAAAATTAATCAACATCAAAAAGCTTTTAAAGAAAATTTAGAAAAAGAAAAAAAAGAATTAGGTAAACGCCCTGAATGGTTAAAAGTAAAACTACCAATCGGTGAAAACTATTCGGAAGTATTTCAATTAATGAGAAAAAATAAACTGAATACAGTTTGTGAAGAAGCTCGCTGCCCAAATATGGGCGAGTGCTGGAATAGAAAAACTGCTACATTTATGATTTTAGGAGATACTTGTACACGCAGTTGTGGTTTTTGTAATGTAAAAGTTGGTCTTCCTTCAGAACTAGACCTTGATGAACCTCGCAGAGTTGCTGATGCAGTTGAAAAACTAGGTTTGAAGCATGTCGTTATTACCTCTGTTAACAGAGATGAACTTAAAGATGGCGGGGCATCTGTTTTTGCAGAGACAATTAAAAGAATTCGGGCAAAAAATCAAGATACCACAATCGAAATTTTGATTCCAGATTTTAAAGGTGATGAATCTGCATTTGAAATTATTTTAAATAATCCTCCTGACATTTTAAATCATAATCTTGAAACTGTTGAAAGATTGTATCATGCTGTAAGACCACAAGCAAAATTTCAGAGAAGTCTTGAGCTTATTAAATGGTTTTCAAGCAGAAATCATAAAACAAAAAGTGGTATGATGGTTGGCATTGGCGAAACAAATGATGAAGTAATTGAAGCTATGAATGACTTATATAATCATGGTTGTAACATTGTAACAATCGGACAATATCTTCAACCAACAAAAAATCATCTGCCTGTTGATAGATATGTTACTCCCGAAGAATTTCTTTTTTTCAAAAATGAAGGTTTAAAGATCGGTTTTGAATTTGTAGAATCTTCACCTCTTGTGAGAAGTTCCTATCACGCTGATGAACAAGTAAGAAAAATTTCCCGAACTAATTAATATTTTCTTAATATTTTTATTTCATTTTATTGATGATTATTCATTATATTTTATATGAAAAATTTATAAAATATTAATGAAAAATATCTTCTTTTACAGCGTTTATTTAATAATCTTCACAGGTTTTATCTATTCTCAGGATAGATTGGAAAAAATACTTAATGATACAACACGTAACACTAATGTTGGAAATATTGGTTTAACTGTCACAAACTTTGGAACCTATGGACATGGTTTTGCGCTCTGGCCAAATCAACCATCATGTGAATATCCCATTGGAAGCGGTA
>CAZQSR010000087.1:0-8786 GCA_964596145.1 uncultured Ignavibacteriaceae bacterium | reverse complement strand
TAGAAAATCCTTCAAAATTCCAAAAACGCCCTCTTTTGTTTACCTTTGACGGAAACAGGGGTTGGTATTAAAAAGACATAAAAATAAGATATCCAACTCTAATTAAATCTGTGAAAGACGCAAGGGATTACGTGGATATGGTATGATCTGGACCAAGATATCAAAACACATTGGAGTCAGTTGTCCGACATTGATTAAACGTGCAAAAAAGGAAAGTTTTGCTCAATAAGAATCAAATAAATTCTTGCTAATCCACATAACAATAAGTCTCTCGTCCCTTCTTCTCCAACCGAATGATATCTTTTCGCTGTAACATCTTAATATTATAGCTTATCGTTTGTTGCTTTTCTCCTAATTTTTCTACAATTTCTTTTTGCGTAATTCCTTTATTTTCTTTTATGAGGTTTATAATATCAGACTGTAATTTCGTGAATCTAAATTGCTCTTCATCTGAATACTGCGTGCCTGCAACATAAAACGCTCGATGCCGTATTCCTACTTGCTGTGATTTAATCATATTCATCTTCTCCAACATATACAAATGATGCGACAAGACGCCATTTCCAATCCCCAGATTTTTCATAATTTCGGAATAATACGTCCCAGGATTATTTTCAATAAAACCGTAAATCCGTCCTCGTTCAAAGTTCTCAAGTTCTCCATTCTTTTTTATCCTGGTGAATAAAGGAAAAAAAGGGAAAAGAAGCCGGAAAAACCAGTATTTACCGGTTTCTGTTGCGGCGACGAAAAAATGTCACCAGAGCTCCCGCAGAACCGACAGCAGTAAAAGTAGCGATTGTTTCGAAACCGGGTATTTTTGGTGGCAATTTAGCTACTATAATATTAATGGTTTCGTTTTCACTGGTTACGTTTCCATCGCCATTTGCGCGGAATTTTAATATTTCTATTGATGTGTTGTCGTCAGAATTATTTTTATTCTCTAATATCGGTGCTTTTATTCTAATGAGGAGTTCCCCACGTTCCCCAGGATTTAGAGAAATATTAGGTGACGATTGATTAACAGTGAGATTAGACCATTCTAGAAAATCGATGTGGATATTACTAACAGCTTGATGATAGCAGAATACATTGACTGTTATTGTTTTCTCATTTCCTTCCACAATTGGTTCGATGTTGGAAAGATCTACAGAAATGACAATGGTCGGAGGTCCAGAAACATTTATTCTGGCAATTGTTGAATTGGAATGCGTCAAACTCTCGTTATCAGTGACTGTTAAAATAACTGAATAATTCCCCGGAATTGTATAGGTATGTGTCGGGGATACACCCGTTCCTGTCGTGCTGTCCCCAAAGTTCCAAACATAACTGACTATTGTGCCATCTTCATCATTACTTCCTGAGCCATCAAATGTTATTGGTGTCCCCACAACTCCAGAGTATGGTCCACCTGCATCGGCAACAGGCAGGTTCTGGTCTGGCGATAATTCTTGTATAGTGGCTGATGTTGTATCTGTATTGGTCTGTCCAAAGTTGTTGGTTACTTTTAGAGTTACGGTGAATGTCCCGCTAGAAGTATAAGTATGGGTTGGGTTTTGTTGACTGCTGACCGTTCCATCTCCAAAGGTCCAATACCACTCTGTAATCGTTCCTTCGGAACCACCAGCACTTCCAGCACTATTGAAAAAGACAGGGTGATTCACATATCCTGAATATGGTCCATTGGTATCAGCGGTTGGAACTGCACCACCTTCAGTTGAAATGTAAGTAGTTGCCGTATCGGTATCAGTTCCACCATCATCATCTTTTACTTCTAGTTTTACCGTATACGTTCCAACAGAAGAGTAACTATGTGTTGTTGTTGCTGAAGTAAGCCACTCAGTATCATAAGTCCCGTCATTGGTCCAATCCCATCTGTATCCTACTATCGTGCCATCGGTGTCGCTACTGCCTGAACCATCAAAGGTGATTGAATTGCCCACATTCGCATAATAGGGACCTTCGGCATCTGCTACAGGTGGTTGGTTCGGTGGTAAAAGCCATCCATCTTGTTCCATAAATGGATACAAGTCTTGATTGTCTCCACCGGGTATATCGTAGGGTGTATCACCGATACCATCTCCATTTGCATCTATACCTGTGTAATCATCATAATAATTGCCTTCTTGCAGTAATGAATTGTGCCAATATTGTGAAGAACGAGTATCATAAGCGTTTATTGTGTTATCGTAAAAATTATTATGATAAATTAAATAATTAGTTCCTGCAAAGACATTCAGAATATAGATACCATAACTATTGGAATAAAGATTACAATCAGATACTTTATAATTATTTCCTCCATCTCTAAAACAAATTCCTCCTTCACGGCTATTATCATATACTGTGCAGTTACGAATTATTACATTATTACTACCACCCCGAACTGATATACCTTCACCAAAACCATAGACAATGCAATTTTCGATTTTAATATTATTACTATTTAATTGTGGATAAATACCAATAGAAACAGGATTGTATGCTCCAACAACTGTAAAACCTGAGACATTAATATTTGAAAAATCTTGAGGCCAACCAATAAGAATACCAGTTTCCCCTGATGGACAGTTTATTACCGTTGATTCTGCTTTCTCACCGATTAATGATAGACTTTTCTCAATATCAATATATGCTAAATGTGGTCCTAATGTCTCTGCATACACTCCTGAATTAACATAAACAGTCCCACCGACATCAACAGCATCAACCCCTGCTTGAATATTTGAGAAATGATCATATCCCCAACCAGGTGTAGATGAACTATAACCATCATCGACATACACGGTTAAAGGCACATATAACTCGTGAATCTCATCGGCAGTCAACGCCCTATTATAGAGTCGCACTTCGTCTAGGACTCCATTAAAATTAAAAACCCCACTACCAGCAGAATATTCAGCTAATTTTAAATTAAAACCAGGTGAAGCTCCAATTGAAGAAAGTGGGATGCCTGAATTGCTGACTGACTGTTCTACTGCATCTATGTATATCTTTGGTCGAGAAACACCGTTAGGTGTGTATATCACTGTAAGCAAATGCCAGGTATTATCGGTATAAGTATTCGTGGTTTGAGCTGCATCGTATTCACTCGGGCCATTACTTTCACTCGCTACTCTGAATGTTATTTTTCCGCTAGGATTTGTAGAAAATGAATCTCCCATTGCTAAATCATATCCGTTATCTGGGTTCACTTGGTCCAGCTTACTCACAATGCATCCCATTTGTGATGTGCTGGTTTTGAACCATAATGCTATAGTGATGCTACCAGTGATATCAAAATCTGGGTCATCTCCTAAATCAATATAGTCATCATTGCCATCGAAACTGAACCCATTTCCAAATTTGCCCACTACCGATGTTGCGCCATAGAGCGTTCCATCATGACCATTTCCTGATTCATCATTTGCATTGCCATTGTTAAAACTCCAATAGCCAACCAATCCCTGAGATAGATCTGCCTTCACGGTTGTATTCGATAATTGTAATACGTTTACTCCAATGAATAATAATAGTATTCCAAAAATAATTGCTTTCTTTGATATGATTTTCTTTCTCATTATAAATTTCCTCCGCTTCTTATCATCACATACATTTTTTATCAACTTTCTTCACTATCTTTGGAAAATGTATGTAACGGGTTTTAATTAATCAGATTGGAGGTAGTTTTTGTGTATTATTTAAAATTTGTCTTTTTCGAGCTTAATTCTCTCCTGTTCGTTATTATTCATTACAATCGACTATAACACATTTCTCCTCCATCATGAATAAGATGATGGGAGAGCTCGCCCGAATTTTATTAAGAATCTGAGGTGGAATCCTATAATTGTTAGACACGAAGATATATTGTTTTACAATTTAATAAATTTCGACTTGAGGCCAAGCATTTGTATAATCAATAAAACATCTAAAAGTTAATATTCTCTTTTTGATTTTAGAAACTCAGGATATTGAGATTTATGGCTTTAAAACTTCCAAAATATTGGATTAGAAAAAGTTGGCAAACTAAATATGGATGTGTCCGATGTCTAACTACATTTCAAGAACTTTTAGATGCGTTTGATGAACCAAAATGTCCAAATTGTCATGCAGATAAATTTTTTTTACGAGTATATGATGGAAAGGCTTGGGAACCAATATTACCATTTATTATAACTTGCAAGCATTGTAAAGGTTCGGGTCAAAAAATGAGTTTATCTAAAAAAAATAAGATTATTTGATATCTGTAAAAAAATCGACAATTTGTGTTTAAATATCGATTTATGATATACTACAACGATGGAAATTGTAATTATTAAATAGAGTAATGTGAAAAATAATCTTTTTAGGAAAATTAGTTGACTTAATCAATACAGATATTGGTAACGAAGTAATTCTTTGTTCAGGTTTTTTTCAAAAAAATAAAAAAAGTTCTTATTGCACATCTCAGAAAAAATTTTTGTCCAGACTGTAAAGCTTTAGGAATGAGATAAAAACTTTTATTTAGGTTTCATTTCTTCCTTAAAAAAAACAAATCCTTAAAAAGTGTTCATGTTAGTCTTATATGTCATAGAGATGGCATGGTTAATATATTATAAAATTATAACATATCTGGATGGAGGATAGGACATAACCGAAGTAGTCATAACAAAAAAAATTCAAATTGCTTATCCACATGGACGAAGAATAAAAATAAAACGATTACCTACTCCTACAGAAATTAAATTTCATAGATACCCTGCCAGTAAGCAGATTGAAGTAACAGAAATCACTTCGCACAATGAATTACTTATAAATTTCTATAACGAAAAAAAAACTCGTTCTATTAAAATTATCACTGGAGGTCTAAAGGATATTTACGAGGAAGTACCGCCAGGGGCATATCTCGACATTCAAATGACATGTGCCGATGACGAACTCAGAAAAGACATTAATGACATTGTGCGTAGTCTGTATAAAAAATATTTAAAACCTGGTATCTGCCATCCTGGTAGATATACGTTCCAATCAAGAGCCGAAAATTGTCTATTCACAAAAGATATAGCGAATAATTTTTTTGAAGATTTTGATAAACAAATAAGGAAGAGAGCGGAACTCTATAAATTTGAGAAATCTAAGAAAAAATAATTAATAATAACTCTTTGTAACGCATTTATTTTTTTCATGAACAAGATGATTGGATCGGTCATTGACTTGCCTTATTATAAAAATAAACATCGAGAGCATATTTCAGAGGAGTAATTTCTAAATTAGGATATGTTTTTAAAGATAAGACCGTTATAAAATTTCAGAACCGAGGGAAAGGCATGAAGGTTGAAATTATTACAGATGCAGGGAAAGAAGAAATTAATTTTGATGGAAATATTGTGATGCCTTGGTATATCAGCGTTCTTAGTATCGAACATTATCCTGATAAATTAGTATTTCGTATGAGTGATAAATATCAAACCAAATTATCCTTCGGTGGTGAGAAACCGAACTTGTGGATTATGGGAGTCGGTAAGACCCCTGTTACTGATGGTGGTGAAGAACAACGAATAATGTAAATGAATTTGAAGACCTATGCCACCTAGTGAAGAATCTCTAAATCATCCAATTCTAGCTCAACTAAGTGATAAACAAAAAGACGCTGTATTAAGTGATGAGAAAAGACTTTTAGTTTTAGCTGGAGCTGGTTCTGGTAAAACAAAAACACTTATTCAAAAAATAATTTATCTTTTATTTGCAAAACAAATTCGACCAAGGAATATTCTTGCTATTACTTTTACAAAAAATGCTGCCAATGAAATGATTGACAGGCTTATTTTTACTGCTGATACAACAGGAAAATATCAGAAAATCATCACGAATAAAAAAACCTCATATAAAGAGAAAGAAAAAGCAAGATATGAATACTTGGCTAAATACCCATGGATAAGAAATATTACAGTTAAAACATTCCATAGCTTATGCTATTCAATAATGAGAAAACATGGTTCTCCTGAGTTTGATAATAAATTCAAAGTCTTAATTGATAAGTTGGATGAAGAAGAACTTGAAATTCGTAATAAAGCTACAGAGACACAAGATGAAATAATAAGAGATTTGATAGTTAAAAGATGTGAAGATATTGATTATTTACTGAAATTAAAAAGATATATCATTGATTTCTATGTGGATAAAATACAGACAATTTCACGATATCAAACACAACTCTATGACAATAAAATTTATACTACTCTGCGAGGAGAAAAAGTTAGGTCAAAATCAGAAAGATATATTGCAGATTGGCTCTATAGACATAATGTTGACTATGTCTATGAACCGATTATTGACCTAAAAGATTTTCAATTCACACCTGACTTTTTTATTCCTGAAATCAACACCTATATTGAACATGTAAGTAATTTAAGTAAAGGAATGAAAGAAAAGGAAGAGCAATTCGATTTAACGGGTCATACTCTGTTTAAAACCTATGAAAATATGACTAGAAATATCAATGATTTTTATGCTTCTTTGGAACGAATAGTATTTGGAAGATTTGATAAAAAGATATCGGAAAATACTGCCATACGCTATGAGGAAGAATTTAAAAGTTATCATGATAAAGTTCATATCTTCATACAGTATGTGATAAGTGCTATAGATAAGATAAAAGTTTCCAATCATGATTTTAGTAAAATCTTTGAAAAATCTATGGAAAATCCTCATGACCGAGTTAAAATTTTTTATGAACTCCTCAAACCAATTTATGACGATTACCAAAAGTATTGCACTAAAAAATCATATTTGGATTTTAATGACCTACTTTTAAAAACAGTAGACCTTTTGAAGAATAATAACGATGTTAAAAATCATTACAGAGAATTATTCCAATATGTTTTAGTAGATGAATTTCAAGATGTGAATAATGTTCAAGTTGAATTGTTATTTGAAATTATTGATGATAAAACCCAACTCTTTTGTGTGGGTGATGATTGGCAGAGTATCTATGGTTTTAGAGGGTCCGAGGTTGAATATATAGTAAATTTTGAAAAATATTTTCCAACGGCTGTTATCAAAAAACTCAATATCAATTATAGAAGCAATGATGTGATTGTTAATGCAAGTAATGAAGTGATTAAGAACAATAAATTTAAGATAGATAAGGAAATAAAATCTGCAAATTCTTCTGGAAAAAAAATATACCTGTACTGCGCACAAAGGGAAGAGGAAGATGGTGTAAATACAGTTGTAGAAAAAATCCAACAACTTTATAATTCTGGATTTGTAAAAGAAGATATATTATGTTTATATAGACGAACCGATACTTATAAACCATATTTTCAAAAATTTAGGGAGAAAGGCCTTAAAGTCCAAGCAAGGACTATCCATGCTTCAAAAGGATTAGAAGCAAAGATTGTTTTTATAATCGGACTGAAAGATGGAATGGGTGGTTTTCCTAATGTCTGGGAGGATGACCAGATTTTTCAGATTATCAGAAGAACAAATTATGATTTATTGATGGAGGAAGAGAGAAGATTATTCTATGTAGCATTGACAAGAGCGAAGGAAGAATTATTCTTGATTTCCGAACAAGGAAATGAATCCATTTTTCTTGGGGAGATACCTGGAGAATTTTTAGATAGAACAAATTTTTTAATTTTAAATATTAAGAATCAAGAACCGATACTATGTTCTAATTGTAATAAGAAAATAAAGGAAGATTATGTCTTTTGTCCGTATTGTGGATTAAAAGCAGGTTCAAACGGAGTTCAAAAGATAAATGAATCAGAGATACTCGAAAAAGCAATAGAATCATTTACTCAAAATGAAGATGATCTTCTAAAAAATAAGCTATATGCGTGGAAACAGAAAAAGGCCACGGAGAAGAACTTACCAGCTTATCACATTATTCAAAATAAAACCATATCTGAAATAGTGAAGAAAAAACCAACTACTTTACCTGAACTTGAAAAAATATATGGTATTGGTAACAGAAAAATCAAAGAATATGGAAAAGAATTGATTTCAATTATTGTGAAAAATCAAAAAGGAAAAAATGTGATAGTACAACAACATGAAAAATTTTTTTCTGAAGATGAATATAGATATAAAATTTTAGGATGTTTAAAAGAAATGAAATTCAATCCAAGAATAACTCTTTTGTATGAAATTTTAAAAGGTTCTTTATCAGAGAAAACGATTGATATGATAACAAATCAAGCTGGATTTTATGGGACATTAAAAGAAAATAAATATTTTGGAGCATTAAAGTCCTATGAATCCGACAAAATTATTACTTTGATTAATAATTTAATGGAACAGGATTACCTTGAAAATTATGATAGGAAGCGCGATTTTGGAGACCCATTTATTCGGCTAACCTCAAAGGGGATTCTATTTCTAGTTGAAAATTCATCAAAATATTAGTTATTATCATTCATTAATATTTTTGGACGCAACAGGAGGAAAAAAGTTACAATTATTGTGATTGGTGGTCTACCACAGTCTTTATGAAAATTCTTGATTTAGCATTCCTTCCTTATAAGGATTGATTACAAATTAAATAAGGAAGACGCCAATTCACTTTTTAGGTGATATGTTGGTAAATGAAAGGAAAGACCTATACAGGTTTAGGATACCTGTTATTTTAGGTAGAACAGATAAGATAAAACCCAGGGCGGTCAAACTCAAAAACATCATAAATGAAGGTCTAAAACAATGTTTGTATAGCACACAAACATTTCTAAACAATATTTGCATAAATATAATCAACAAGAAATATGGAGAAAATTATGGTGAGATATTCACGAGGCATTCTTCTTGTCTCTGAGAGGTGTTTTTTACGC
>CAZQSR010000086.1:0-8884 GCA_964596145.1 uncultured Ignavibacteriaceae bacterium | reverse complement strand
AGAATAACAACATCACTAACAGAAAAATCTTTTTCAAAAGTTCTTACATTCACATCACTGATGGTTTTATATTTTTTCCTTGAATCATTATCTTCAACTTCAATATGGAATTTGTATGAGCCTTGCTGAAGGAGGAAAGAACGTAAACTAAGATTGTAATTATTTCTTGAATTAGTTTTATTAAAATCTCTGGTTTCAATTTTTTCATTCCACATTTTTTCCATAATCAGTTTAGAATTATCTTTATCATAAACAGAAATCTGTATTGAATACTCGGAACGAAATACATCATTATTTTTTACAAATCTTAAAACATTGAAAGGTAACTGAATAAAAACATCAACACGGGTAAAAGTAGTATCGGGATTTGCAAAGCTTAGAATTTCATGATTAAAAACAGGCAAAGATAAATTTGGGTCATCATTTTTATTTGAGTTTTCTACCTGTGAAAGGATGGAAGAACTCAGCAACAAAACAAATACAAATATTTTTTTAATCATAAACGTTTTATTCCTTTTTCACTTTTGCAAATAAATCGTATTCATTTGCATCATAAATTATCGCTTTATAAAATTCACCGGTTTTTAATTTAATTTTTTCAACAGGAATAAGAATTTCTCCGTCAACTTCCGGAGCTTCTGCATACGAACGTGAGATGTAATAATCCCCTTCTTTTCCATCAATAAGAACTTTTACTTCTTTGCCTATTAATTTTCTGTTTAATTCCAGGCTTATTTCCTGCTGAACTTCCATCAAGATGTTTTTTCTTCTTTCTTTTTCAGTATCCGAAATACGATCACCTAAAATATAATCTACAGTGTTTTCTTCAAGTGAAAAAGTGAATACACCAAGTCGCTCAAATTTATATTCTTTAATAAAGCTGCAAAGTTCTTCAAAATCATTTTTATCTTCCAAAGGGTAACCGGTAATTAATGTTGTTCTTAATACTAAACCCGGAATTCTTCGACGAAGTTCGTTAAGTAATTTCATTGTTCTTTTTTTGGTAATTCCTCTTCGCATTGATTTCAATATCTTATCAGAAATATGTTGAAGCGGAATATCGATGTACTTACAAAGTTTAGTATTATTAGCTATTTCATCTATTACATCATCAGGGAAATGTGATGGATATGCGTACATTAATCTCAGCCATTCTATTCCTTCAATCTTTGAAAGACTTTGTAATAAGTAAGAAAGATTTCGCTTTCCATATAAATCTTTTCCATAATCAGTTGTGTCCTGACCGATTAATACAATTTCTTTGGTGCCATTCTTTGCAAGATATTCTGTTTCTTTAATCAATTCCTCAATAGGTTTAGACTTATGTTTTCCTCTCATTAATGGAATAGCACAAAAAGAACATGGATTATCACAACCTTCTGATATTTTTAAGTATGCTGTATGATGAACCGAAGAAAGAGTCCTTTCACCAAGTAAATCATATTTAAGATTTCCATTAAGTTCTTCAATAATCCCCTTATAATTTTCTGTTCCAAAGAATGCATCTACTTCGGGAATTTCTTTTCGTAAATCAATCTCATATCGCTGTGAGAGGCAGCCGGCAACAATGATTCTTTTAATCCTCTTTTTGTTTTTTAATCCAACTGCTTCAAGAATAGTATCGACAGATTCTTTTTTAGCAGGTTCAATGAATCCACAGGTATTAATTATTACAGTGTCTGCTCTATCAGGATTTTCGACCAGGACGAAATCATTAAGTTGAATTTGTCTCATCAATCTTTCAGAGTCAACTATATTTTTTGAACAACCGAGTGTTATTACATTTACTTTTTCTTTTGGCATAAAGTCTATTGTATTACAAAAAATATTTCAAGTAAAGATAGATAACTGGAGAAACCGCAATAAAAGAATCAAAGCGATCAAAAATTCCACCATGTCCGGGAATCAAATTTGATGAATCTTTAACTCCTGCATCTCTTTTTAATAACGATTCTGCAAGATCTCCAAGCTGACCGATTGTTCCCACTATTATACCAATTATAATTACATCTTTAAGTGATAAAAAATCAAGAACCAAGTATCTGGCAAGAAGCATTGCAAAGATTGAAAACACGAATCCAAATATTGCTCCTTCCCAGCTTTTATTAGGACTAACGCGTGGAAAAAGTTTATGCTTTCCCAAAGCAGTTCCACCAAAGAACGCTGCCGAATCACAAATCCAGATAGTTGCTAAAATTGAAATAATTAGAAACGCTCCATTTTCGTTATTAGTAAAAAAATCTCTTATTTCTCCTATGCTTGACACACATAAGCCGATATAAAAAATTCCAAGTAAAGTTGTCCCGATGTTAATTATTGCAGAGCCCTTATTTCTGAAAAGTTCTATCATAACAAGCATAATAATGATTATCAGAAATAATTCGTAATACTGAATAAAATGAAAGTGTGAGTTGATAATAAGTACAACAATAGATAATAAACCAATCATTGTAAGCGGAAATGATTTTTTATTTTCAGCAAGTTTTGAAAATTCATAAAAAGAAACTACCCCAATCATTAAAATAAAGGCAAGAAAATATACTCCGCCAAGATATGCCAGAGCAATAATAAGTGGAATAGTTAAAACAGATACTATAATTCGTATAAGCGTATTGTTCATAGTATTAAGTTTGATTAAAAATTTGTTCCAATTCTTCTGCTTTTTTTAAACTCTCTGGTTTGCCGATGTCAATCCATGCAGTGTCATCATGCCTGTAAGCAGATATTTTATGCTCAGTACAAAGATTAAGATATAAATCGACCATAGAAAATATTTTTGTATCCGGCATTAATTCAAATATTTTAGGATTAATAATATGTACTCCACTAAAAGCCAATGGAGTAAGATTATTTTCCTCATTTCTTGAAATTATTTTTTCACCTGTTTTTATATTTTGCCAGCCACAAAGAAGATTATTATCATTAAACAAAAAATACCTTTGTGTTTCCCTGTTTCTTACCGCGATTGTTGCAAGAGATTCTTGTGACAAATGATGATTCATCATTGTATTTAAATTTATATCAGATAAAACATCTACATTATGCACAAGAAAAGATTCTTCTCCATTCAAAAAATTTTTTGCTTGCTTTAGCCCTCCGCCAGTATCAAGCAATAAATCAGTTTCATCAGAAATTTTAATGTTAATATCAAAATAATTTTTTCTTTGCAGGTAATCTAATATCTGTAGAGAAAAGTGATGAACGTTAATTATTATTTCATTAAAGCCGTATCTTTTAAGCTTGTTTATTGTAATCTCAAGCAAAGTTTTTCCTTTTATTTTAACGAGTGCCTTAGGAATTAAGTCCGTTATAGGTTTTAAGCGAGTTCCTTTCCCAGCGGCAAAAATCATTGCTCTCATAAAATTAATATTCCATTTCTTCAAGAGAAAGATGGCGAAGTTTTACATTTATATCAAACTTTTCATTCAAATGCTTTGCAAGAGCTTCTGCAGCAAACACAGAGCGGTGTTGTCCCCCTGTGCATCCAAAATTAACCATAAGATTTGTAAATCTTCTTTTTAAATAAACCTCTATTGTTCTATCAACAAGAGCAAAAACATTTTCAAGAAAGATTTCCATTTCACTTTCCTTAATAAGAAATTGTTTTACTTCTTCATCCTTACCTGTAAGTTCAGCATATTTATCATAACGACCGGGATTGTGAATTGCTCTGCAATCAAATACAAATCCGCCACCATTGCCTGATTCATCAGAAGGAATTCCTTTTTTATAAGAAAAACTATTAACACTTACCGTTAGTTTATAAAGAGGTCTTTTCGGTTCACCAATTTTCTGGAGTTCTTTAGATAATACCATTTTCTCCAGCACATTTATTAACGTTCGTATTTCGATTGGAAATTTAATTGTATGAAGTAACCAGTTTAAGTTTTCGAGTGCAAAAGGAATACTCTTTAGAAAGTGTTCTTTCTTTTCATAAAAACCACGGAAACCATAAGCTCCCATAGCTTGTAAAATTCTTATTAAAACATAACCATAAAAATGTTGTTTAAATTCGTCTTCATTAATAGGAACATATTTTTTTATAACAGACATATAATAATCAAGAAGTTCTATTCTCACACTTTGAGGAATATCCGCTTTTGCATCGAACAACAATGAGCCAAGATCATAATGAAGTGAACCTTTTCTACCTCCCTGATAATCGATAAAATAAGGATTTCCTTCAACCAGCATTATATTGCGCGACTGAAAATCTCTGTAAAGAAAATAATTGCAGTCCGCTTGCAATAAATACTCTGTAAAAGTATTAAAATCGTGTTCAAGCGATTGTTCATCAAATGGAACTTTAGCCAACTTAAGAAAATAGTATTTGAAATAATTTAAATCCCACATCATAGATTGTTTGTCAAAACTTGAACGCGGGTAACAGACCTGATAATTTAAGTTCTTAGAAGCTACCACTTGAAATTCAGGAAGAATTTCAATAACTTTTTTATAAGTATTTATAAGCTCAATCGGAAATTCTTCACCTTTTCTATTTTCAGTTAGAAATGAAAAAAGAGTTGTATCACCCAAATCTTCTTCAAGGTAAATATCGTTCTTTTCGTCTTCCTCATATATTTTAGGGACTGGCAGTTCAAGAGACTTAAAATGTTTACTAAAAGTCAGGAATGCAATATTTTCTTTTTTGTCTGTATTAAAAACTCCAAGAGCAGATTTATTTTTACTTTTAATTCTGTAATATTCTCTATAAGACCCTGATTGAGGAAGCTGAATGTAGGATTCTGCTTTTTCACCAGACCAATTTTCAAACAGGTGAGTAAGTAATTCTTGTTTTTTATCTTTCATTTAAATGCTTTGTTTATTCTTATCACAAAATTAATTATAGAATAACTTTATAGAAAGATAAAATGTCTAATTGTATGATATTTTTTTCTTTTTATAAAAGTACTTTTGTAAACAATACTTATATTTTTCCACCACGATTTAAATACATTTTTAACCATTCAAGATCACTTATAAGAGAAGCAAGGTTCGAAATCAATTCTCCTCCGTTCTCAAAATATTTCAACCTGAAGTAATTTTTCTCTTCATCACCTGTCTCAGAAATAATCTCGAACAGAATCTCAATAAATTTTTTTATTGAAGTTATTAAATCATCTTTATTTTTTTCAAGATTGTTTATCTGTGAATTTCCTGCAGATTGCTGGATGACTCTCATTAATCCAGCAATATATTTGGCATTAAATGCAATTTCATTCAGTTGAGATT
Organism: uncultured Ignavibacteriaceae bacterium; assembly: GCA_964596145.1. Lineage (GTDB taxonomy): Bacteria > Bacteroidota > Ignavibacteria > Ignavibacteriales > Ignavibacteriaceae > CAZHVS01. The sequence goes on along the minus strand of CAZQSR010000086.1, from coordinate 3,652 downwards.
CTTTATTAAAGCAATAAACAATTTCTAAAAGTTTTTTCAAGTCTTCTTTAGCCATTAATTTAGATTCAGAAGTTTTTTCTATTTCCAGTAATAATTTTTCTGCTTTTACTTTATTGTCTTCCATATTTCCTCTTATTCATTATTTGTTTCATTGATTACAATGTTATCAATCTCGTCATTTTTATTTTTTTTATTTTTGACCTTAATTCCAATACCGATTCCATCTCCAACCGTTAGTATTGTAGCTTTAAGATTTGGTTGATTCATAAAAATGTTATTAAAATCCCGAATTATTTTAGTTGATTTACTAAAATCATTTGGGACCCGGTCTGCTGCAGTATAACCATGCCACAAAAGATTGTCGATAAAAATTACACCTCCTTTTTTAAGAAGGATTAAAGAATAATCAAACAACCTTGAGTAATCCTGTTTGTCAGCATCAAGAAAAATAAAATCATATTTCTTTGGCAATCGGGGCATTATTTCAAGAGCGTCACCTTTAAGTAAAGCAATTTTGTGCTTGAAGCCGCTTTGACTAAAATTATTTTCGGCAACCTTAATATTATCTTCACTTTTTTCGATTGTGTGAATAACTCCATTCTTACCAAGATTCCTTGCTATTCTTATGGTTGAATAACCAATAGCTGTTCCAATTTCAAGAACTCGTCTTGGAGAAACTGATTTTATCATTATTTCCAATAACTCTGCAGCTTGCCAGTGGAGAATTGGAATTTTATTTTCGGCAGCATATTTCTCCAGCTCACAAACTAACTTATCATCAGTTTTTTTAAACCCTCTTAAGTATTCAATTTGATTTTTATAAATTATTTTGTCCATCACTTTACCAGAATCATTTTTTTAACTTGTGTGAAATTCCCAGAAATGATTTTATAGAAATAAATTCCAGATGGTAAGTTATTTGAATTAAATTTAACCGAATAATTTCCAGCTTCCTGGTTTTCATTTACTAGAGTTCTGACCTCTTCCCCCATTGCATTAAATATCTTAAGCTTAATATGACCAGATACCGGAATCTGATAATTTATCGTAGTAGAAGGATTGAATGGATTTGGATAATTTTGCTGTAATTCAAAATTTACTGGTAAAACATTTATCTCAGATGCTTCAGAATATGTAATTGTTCCATCAAAATCGATTTGTTTAAGTCTATAGTAACTCTTGCCCTGTAAAGGATTTCTATCAATAAAAGAATAAAAATTGTGTCCCAATGAAGTTCCTTTACCGTTAATAAACGCTAATGAAGAATAATTAACTAAATCTTTACTTCTTTCTATTTCGAAACCGAGATTATTTTTCTCTGTTGCTGAGGTCCAGGTAACCGATACCATATTATTGACAAGTGATGTATTAAAGGAAACTAATTCAACTGGAACAACTGCCGGATCATAAGGAGTTACGTACTGACCAGAAATTCCAGTAATAATACTTCTTACAGTATCATTTGTATTTGGATTTAATTCAAAGCAGCCAGCTGCATTAGTAATAAGTAAATTTCCATTTTCTAACTCACAAACACCTCTTAAAGCTGTCATTTTATTTAATACACTAACAACTGCATATGAAGTATCATAAATTCTAACACCACCACCAACACCAAAATCTGCAACTGCTAGTTTGCCATTCGATAATTGAATTATTTGCTGTAATGATGACGTTGTTGAGCCAGAAGAATAATTAGCAATATGCTGTCCTGTTAATGAATAGCGATGTAATTGTCTGCTTGAATATCCTGTAACAATAACATCTGAAGTTCTTACAAGAATATCAAATGGACTGCTTAAGCTGCCAAGACCAGCGGCAATAAATTGTCCGACATAAGTACCTGTATTTGAAAATTCAGCAATAGCGTCCTGATTGCCACCACTTCCTACCGTAACAAGCAAATTTCCATTTTGTTTATAATTGTGCCCACGGATATTATCTAACAATGTATTATTTACTCCTCCGGCAGGAGCAAGTATCTGTATATAAGTACCGCTGGTATCATACATTTGTACTACATCTTTAATCTGATCTGAAATTGTAATTTTACCCATTGAACCAAGTCTTGCTTGTTTTGGAGTAGAGAGTTTACTGGTATCCTGAGCCGGTACATAATTCAGATTTATAATGTTGCCATTTGTTTTATTTAGAGTAATCACTCTTTTATTTGTTGATTCCATCAAAAGAATAAATTGCGTCAGTAGTTTTGGACTGTTCGTAGTTTGAACATTATAACCTAACAGCGGATTTGTTATTCTTCCATCAGCATAATGTAATCGAGCTTTGGATAGATCATATTTTAATTGAAGTTCTTCAAAAAAAGCCGTTTCGCCATTTAAATATGGGTTCAATAAATTTTTAATAACTGCGTAAACCGGAACTCCATTTTCAACTTTAAGTGCCTCACAAAAAACTCCCTGCGGCAGATAAATTGTATGAGGAATGTTAAGATGTTCTGTAACTTTAATTGCTTCTAATTTTAGTGATGGATTCAATTCAGAGGATTGTAATAAATCTTCAAATGAAATTTGAGGTTTAACCTGCGCAAATAAATTAAATACAATTAGAGAGAAGATAATTAAAGTAAAAATACGTTTCATAACAACTCCTTAAAGATTAATCAAAAAAAATTTATTTAATAATAACCATTTTTTTAGTTAGTTCAAAGTTTCCACTTTTAAGTTTATAAAAATAAATACCAGATGAACTTGAATTTTTTAGAAGTTCAGATGAAAACTCAACCTCATAACTTCCGGGCATTTTTTCTTCATTTACAAGTGTCGCAACTTCATTGCCTATTAAATCATATACTTTTAATTCAACTATACCACGTCTTCTAATTTCGTACTTAATTTTTGTAGAAGGGTTAAATGGATTTGGATAGTTTTGTTCCAGTTTATAATCATAAGGACCTAACTCATTAATTCCAGCTACTGTTGCATCTTTGAGTATAAAATAATTTGGATCGAACTGAAACTTTACTGGTTTAGATAAAAGGTTTATTGAATAATCCTGCACCTGTTGATTATTAAAAACAGTAAATAAAGTATCGCCGGTAGTTGTAGTAATTTTAATCTGTACTGGCATAGTAAAGTAAGAAGGATTTGTATTCACTTGTTGTGTTATCGTAAAATCAATTTTATATACAGTTGATGGAAGTAAAGAATAATTCCACGATACATTATACTTAGGATATTCCTCACCATAAATCCATTGCTGGAAAAAGTAATTAAGGGAAGCTCCATAAACATTTTCGGCGATCGCTTGAAGGTCTTCTGTAACAGCAGCATTATAAGCAAGAGCCGGATGGTTGAGATAATTTTTCAGAATTGTAAAAAATTTATCATCACCAACAATTCCACGCAACATATGAACAATAGCACAGCCCTTGGCATATGAATGATAAAAATTAAAAATATTTGACACACTGCTAATATCCTGAACATAAATTGAACCAGAAGCAAACTTAGCTGCATCCATGTAATCTATAATAGTTTGTATATAAGCATTGTAACCGATTGAATTTTCATAAAAAACAGCTTCACCAAAAGTTGCAAATCCTTCATTAAGCCATAAATGATGCCAATCTTTACAGGTTACTTTATCACCAAACCATTGATGTGCTAGTTCATGAGCAATTATTCCATCA
>CAZQSR010000085.1:0-8920 GCA_964596145.1 uncultured Ignavibacteriaceae bacterium | reverse complement strand
AAAAAGTGAGATAATTTACTGGAAAGGCTGGACATACATTTTTAATGATGAGTGGGAAAAAGCCGCCGAAGAGTTTGCAAAAGTTGATTCATTTTCCAACTTAAAAAATTTTTGTGAAGAGGTGCATGAAAGAAAATATTCAGTTACTTTTGCTAAAGTAATTTCTTACTTTTTGCCCGGTGCCGGACAGATATACGCAGGTGAATATTTGAGTGGGTTGATGTCTCTTGGATGGAATGTTCTATGGAGCTATATTTCAATCAAATCAATTTTAGAAGACCGTATATTTGATGGAGTAATGACAGCAAATTTCTTATGGTTCAGATTTTATGGTGGAAATCTTCAGAATGCCGAGAAGTTTGCAGTGGAAAAAAATCTTGAAATTACTAACAACGCATTAAAAAATTTACAAACTAATTATACAGGACCAAAACCTTGAAATTAACTGATGATCAAATTCGTGAAATTACAATTAAAGCAATTAATGAGCTTGGTGAAAATGCCAATCCGGAATCAGTTCGTAAATATGTTGAACAGGAAGTGAAAAAATTAGAATTCACTATATCATCAGAGAAAGATACAGGCGGTGGAAGAGTAATACTGACTTCCTTTGGTGTTAATCATCCCGGTATTGTTGCTACAATTACCAAAACGCTGTCAGAAAATCAGTGTGATATTATGGATATCTCACAAAAAATTATGCAGGAATTTTATACGATGATAATGTTGATTGATATTTCAAATTCCACTAAAGAGCTGCGAGATTTACAAAATGAATTGAACAGGTTATCAGAACAGCTAAAGGTTAAAATTTATTTGCAGCATGAAGATGTTTTCAGGTATATGCACAGAATATGAATTTAGTAATAACTGGAAAACCATTTAAGGATTGAAAATGCCATACGAGTTTGAAGAAATTTTAGAAACTATTAAAATGACTGAAATTGAACATTTCGATATTCGAACTGTTACAATGGGAATTAGTTTAAGAGACTGTGCCGATAGAAACATTGTTGTTACTACTCAAAAAATTTATGAAAAAGTTTTAAGATATGGAACTGACCATGTAAAGAATGCAAAAGAAATTGAAAGCAGGTACGGAATTTCTATTGCTAACAAAAGAATTTCAGTTACTCCAATCGCAATAGTTGGAGATGCATTTCATCAGGAAGAATTCATTAAAATAGCTGAAGTGCTTGATAAAGCAGCAACAGAAGTAGGTATTGATTACATTGCCGGTTATTCTGCTCTGGTTCAAAAAGGTTTTACGAATGGAGATCTTGAACATATAAAATCAATTCCTCATGCACTATCTTCAACTAAAAAAGTATGTTCAAGCGTTAATATCGGCTCTACAAAAGCAGGTATTAATATGGATGCTGTTAATCTTATGTCTGAAATAATTAAAGAGACAGCCTATCTTACCAGAGAAAAAGAATCTATTGGTTGTGCAAAACTTGTTGTGTTTTGCAATGCGGTTGAAGATAATCCTTTTGTAGCGGGGGCTTTTCATGGAGTGACAGAACCTGAAGTTACTCTTAATGTTGGTATTAGCGGTCCGGGTGTGGTTCTTCATGCAATAAGAGAAGCTGGCAAAGTTGATTTCGGACAGCTTGCAGAAGTAATTAAAAAAACAATATTTAAAATCACACGTGCAGGAGAATTAATAGGAAAAAAAGTCGCAGAAAAAAATAATATTCCTTTTGGTATAGTAGATATTTCTTTAGCGCCCACACCGGCTGAAGGAGATAGTATTGGCGATATTTTAATTGCAATGGGAGTTGAAGATGTTGGAGCTCCAGGTACAACAGCAGCACTTGCAATGTTAAATGATTGTGTGAAGAAAGCCGGTTTAATGGCAAGTTCTTCTGTAGGTGGAATGAGCGGTGCTTTTATTCCGGTAAGTGAAGATCAAGCAATGATTAGAGCAGCTCAAAAAGGAAATTTATCTCTTGAAAAACTTGAAGCTATGACTTCTGTATGTTCTGTCGGTCTTGATATGATTGCAATTCCTGGCGATACTCCAGCAACAACAATAGCTGGAATAATTGCCGACGAAGCTGCAATTGGTGTAATTAATGACAAGACCACTGCTGTAAGAATAATTCCAGCATATGGTAAAAAAGAAGGTGAAAGTGTAGATTACGGTGGATTGCTGGGAATGGCTCCGATTATGAGTGTCAGAAATCTTAGCTCGGCAAATTTGGTATTACGTGGAGGAAGATTTCCTGCTCCTTCAAGAAGTTTAACTAATTAATTTTGAATCTAATTTGCCAACTAAAAATTATTATACAATTATTTATTCAAATAATCTTTAATAGTATTTAATACTCTATCAGCCGAATAAGGTTTTATAATATAATCGTTAGCTCCTTGTGCAATACCCTGAAGAACATCATCTTTACCAGATTTTGCTGTAAGAAAAACAAAAGGTATGCGATTGGTCTCAGGATTTTGTTTGAGTAATTTTAAAACCTGACTTCCATTAAATTCTGGCATCATCCAATCGCAAATTATTAAATCGGGTAGTTTTTCTTTTGCAAGATTAAATCCTTCTTTTCCATTCGATGCTTCATATACAAAGTAATTCTCTGCAGATAACAATTCAACTAAATTTGTTCGTAAATTTTTATCATCTTCAATTATCAAGATGGTTTTCATTGTTTAATCCTTCTTGTGGTCGATAAATTGGAATTGAAATAATGAAAGTAGTTCCTTTATTAATTTCGCTTTCAAACTTAATAAATCCACCTTGAATTTCAATTGCTTTTTTAACTATTGCTAACCCAAGTCCTGTTCCTTTTATATTCCCGACATTTTGAGTTCGATAAAACATTTCGAAAAGATTTTTCTGTTCTTCGGCTGGAATTCCGATGCCTTGGTCTTTAATTGCAAAAATTAAATTATTATCATTCTGAGTTACATTTAAGAAAATGTCGCCTCCCTGTGGAGAATATTTAATTGCATTTGACAACAAATTAGTAAGTATATGTTTAAGTAATTTCTCATCGAGGAAGAGATCGTTTGATAATCCGTTATAGGAATAAGTAATTTTGTGTGTGTCAATTGCCTGTAATTGAAATTCTGAAATAATTTCATCACAAAATTTAGTTAGATTCATAGGTGCTGGATTAAACGTTAATTTACCGGCTTCTGCCTTACTAAAAGTAAGTACAAGGTCAAGCATTTCTGTTAATTCTATACAAGATTTTTTAATTCTTGTAAGATGTTCACCTTTCTTTTCTTCAGACCATTTATGATGATAGCGTTCAATCAATTCTGTTGAAGAAAAAATAGTTGTAAGAGGAGTTCTGAATTCATGAGAAATCATTGAGACAAATCTTGATTTCATTTCATTAAGTTCTTTCTCATGTTCTAAGGCATTTCTAATTTCTGTCTCAGCTTGCTTTCTTGCTTCTTCTGCAAGAATCCTATCATTTACATCAGAAAGAGAACCTGCTGTTCCCAATATTTGTCCAGAATTTGAAACAATTAATCTGGCGTGTACTTCAATGAATTTAGAATTGCCGTCTTTTGTTAAGTAACGAACAATATGGCGGCAAAAATCTTTTTCTCTTGCAATTAAAGGTTTGAATAGTTCAATGTTTCTTTGTCGGTCATCAGGATGAACAAAATCCAGAAAATTTTTTCCAATACTCTCTTCTATTGAAAATCCTGTAATCTCTGTCCACGCTGGATTTAGAAAAGTCCACATTCCCTCACTATCGGTTTCAAAAATTACTTCTTTTAAGTTGTTGACAAGATTTCTGTGTTTCTTTTCGCTTAATGATAATTCATTCTCAAATTTCTTTCTTTCCAGTGCATTTGCAATAGCATCAGATACTAATTTTAACAACCTGACGACATTATGATCCCATTCACAAAAATCTTTTACTGAATCAAATCCAATAAATCCAATTAACTGATTTGTTGAAATCATTGGTACAACAAGTAAGGATTTAATGTTTTGCTGTTCAAGAATTTCCTTTTCAACCGTAGCTTCTTCTGGCATCTTAGATATATCGGGTATAAAAATATTTTCGAACATCATTAATTTTGAATTCCACCAGGGGAATATATCCGTTGAAAGGTTTTGTAAGCTCTCTATTTGAGGGGAAACTCCATCAGCACACCACTCGTGAGTATTGCTCATGATTTTATAATTATCTGAATACATGAACACATAACTTCTATCAACTTTAATAAAATTCCCAATAATCAGTAAAGCATGATTTATACCCTTATCAATTTCCTGTGTTTCAAGATTTATAAACGTTGTTGATATGGAGGCAATTAAATCCTCAAATTCTGCCCTGAACTGAAGAGTTTTTTCAACTTTATCTTTTGCTTCTATTTGAGCTTTCAGAAGTTTTTGTTGATTAAAATATGATGAAATTAATTTAACCAGTTCACTAAATTCTGTATTATGTTCAAGGATAGGTGTAGAATATTTTATATCTTCATTCTTTAATGTTTTAAATATCAGATCAATAGGTTTATTAATAAAGTAGAAGAGGAAAAAAGAAAGAAATCCAAATGTTAATAATCCAATAATAAGATCAGAAATGAATTGTTTTCTGTTCATCTCTGCCAAATCTTTTACTGTTGATACTTCAAAATAAAACTTTAAAAGAGCTTCCGGCTCATTTTTCCAGTTGGGTAAAATTTTGTTGAAAAGAATTGAATAATTTGAAGGTTGAATAAAAATCCTATCAACGCTATCAGCTTCAACAGGTGATAAAGTTGTTTTTCCATTAAGTTTATCGGAAAGAAAAAATAGATCAGCTTTATTCCAAATTTTACCGGTAAGCAGATAACCTTTTGGTTGGCTTGTTCTTTCTACATCGGAACTTGGCTGAATTGGGGCAGTAAATAGTTCAATCAGAGAAGAATCTGAATAAAAATAAAAATGATTGAAATTCTTTTTAGCAAAAAGTTTATCGGGTTGGAGATTTAGGTTTGTTAGCTCGGAAATATTTTTAGCAAGAGGAGAAAATCGGCTGTAAATTTTTTCGTAGTTTTTATCAAAAACAATAAATGCATCCGTTTCGTAAGTAGAAATAGCTGGTTCTATATTGTATTTAGCAAATGAGGAATCACGAGTTGTAACAAATGATACCATTTCATCCCATCGCGAATAATCAAGAGATAGAATTTGAGTGCTTTTTGAGATTTGCTGCAATGAAAATTCTAATTGCCTGTTAAGCATAGAAATTTTCTCTTTGAAAAACAAATCAATCTTTGCACTTTCAGCTTTCCTGTTTATTATCGTTACAATTAAGTATAAACTTGTAACAATAAAAAGGAGATAAAATATTTTAGCTTTTACAGTTTTTAACATAAACGGGGACTTCCTTAAAAATAGAATCGAAAAAAAAGTTTGATTCTTTAGCTAAAAAGCGGCTTTTTAACTTTTTTTAAAATATTTTTATTTTCCAATTGCTTGATTTGATAGTAAAAACTTATATTAGCAATTAAGAAAACTAAAGTTGGTAATAAATACCAGCATCTTTCCAGAGTTTTATAAATTAATAAGGAGTAATTACATGGCAATTAAAATTACAGAAGAATGCATTAATTGTGGTGCATGTGAACCCGAATGCCCAAATACTGCAATTTATGAAGGCGGTTCAGATTGGGAATTGGGAGGAAAAAATTATGGTGCTGATGAAGCAGCTCCTTCAGGTGCATCCGGATTTTTCTCCAATGATTTTTTCTACATCGTACCTGATAAGTGTACAGAATGTGTTGGATTTCATGATGAACCTCAATGCGCTGCCGTTTGTCCTGTAGATTGTTGCGTTCCTGATCCATCACATGTTGAAGATAAAGATGCTTTGCTTAAAAAGAAAGAATATCTTGATTCACTTGGAAGATAAACCATTTAATTAAGGACATCGCAAGGTGTCCTTTTTAATTTTAAGTAATGAATAAAACAAACGCTCTAAGGATTCTTGAAAAAAATAAAATATCATTTTCTGTTAGAGAATATGATGTTGATGAAAATGATTTAAGTGGTTTAACGGTTGCAGTAAAAATATCAGCAGACCCTGATACTGTATTTAAAACCATTGTAGCTTATGGAGATAAAACAGGACATTTAGTGTTTTGTATACCTACAAACCATGAATTAAATTTAAAGAAAGCAGCATCCATTACTTCTAATAAAAATGTGGAATTAATAAAAGTGAAAGATTTATTTTCACTTACGGGTTATATAAGAGGAGGATGTTCTCCAATGGGTATGAAGAAAAATTTCCCGACTTATATTGATGAAACAGCTCAACTGTATGAACAGATATTTGTAAGTGCCGGAACTCGTGGTATGCAGGTATTAATCAATCCTGATGATTTAGTTCGAATTACAAATGGAATATATACAGATTTGCTTTAATCGATTACAGCAATCCATGAACCTGATAACTGGTTTATTTTACTATCACCCCAGGTTTTAACTTTAAGTAAAAATCCTTCTGCAGAGACAAAAGAGGATTCGACAGCATATCTTAGGTTACATTCTTTATTTGCATCAACAATGTTTACTGCAAAAATCAAGTCGGGTTTAGAGGTAAACTTTTTCGTAAATTTAACTTCAAGAGTAACTGTTCTCTCTCCATCACCTTTGTTTAATGTATAGCCAGGAGTTGAAGAATCAACAGAAAATTTTCCTGTTTCTCCAATAGTTTGTGCTTTAAGCGACAAAGTAATAAAAGCAACTGTACAAACGATTTGTAATAATCTGGTAAACATTTTTTAACTCCTGATTCAATTATTTTGAAATATTCATGAGTAAAATTAGTCTATGGATTAAAAACCTGCAAATAGAATTTATTTAGGAATTTTATTCAAGTTTCTTCTTTTCTTTGGTGGATTATTTTGGTATTTTTGCAAACAAAAATCTGGAGAATTAGTAATGGCAAAACAACAATCCTTTGCTGATAAAGCAAAAGCAAAGAAAAAAGATCCGCATGTTACTGTTAAAGTTATTAAAACTGTAAAGAGTGATAAAGGTTCATATAAGTTTAACGAGAAGTTTGTTAAACTAGAAGACATTAGCAAAGTTGGAGATATTAAATAAAAAAGCGGTTTAACCGCTTTTTTATTTAATTGATAGATTTTAAAACCATTGATATTTCCATTGCGATTTTTTGATTGTATTCAAAAGCAAGGGATTTGTAATTTATCAAATCTATAATTGTTCCAACAAAACATAGACCGCCTGTAAAAAGATATAATAAACCCATTCCTATCTGTCCAAGCAAAAACCTGTGAACTCCTGCAATTCCAACAAAATTTAAGAGGGGAGTAAGTAAAACAAGCATTGGATCTTTTCTTCTGGAAGAGTACATCATTGCAAATTGCTGGGCTTTTTCATCAGTCCAGTCCTTTAGCATGTTTTGAATGAAGAACATTTCTTCTCCTTCAAGGTAGGGCATTAATTGAAATATATTAGCCATAACAATTTTCCTTAATTTGTTTGAAATTTTATTTTAGAGTTTTTAATTGAAGTGTAAGTTAGTTTTATAATTCGACTTAATAAAACTGCTACTGCAAAAGAGCCAAGAGGATGTGCTTTGAATGAACTTACAAAATCAAGATGAAACAAATAATGAATAGAAATACCAAGTCCACAACCCGGGCAAAAATCTAATCCCATATTCTTTAAAGGACAAAGTGTAAAATGTTGAGAGCCGTGGGTATCAAGGAAAAATAAGTAAAGCAAACCAACAGTCCAGATTACGGCTTCCAATTTGAATGATAATATTATTTGCTTTATTCTTTTCATTATGTTTGTTGTTAAAGTCTACTGCGAACTTAATTAATAATTAAAACTTTACAAATAAATGAAAGATGAAAGGGAGAATTTTATTTTTTCTGGTAAAAAAAAGTTTTTTATGGTAACGAGTATTGAATCAGTTGTTTTTTATATATCTGACGGATTGCCCAAATTTTTTATTATAATTTGATAAAATGACTTTACCATCAAAATAGCAGAGGGTGATTGTAATAGCAGCCTTACTATTTGATTCCTGAGCAGACCAAAAATATGCGTAACCACCTGCGAACCAGTAAGTACCGTTCTGGTCGCGACCACCGGATGGAAGACTTGAAAATCCACTTTCGTTATCAGCACCGGTATTGGGTTTTAACCAATCAATAGTGTCTTTCATTTTACCACCTGCCAAATCGGTTCCTCCAAGATATTGAAATAACTCCTGCCAATCATTTAATGTTGGTAAATGCCAGCCATCTGGGCATAATTTAACTGCTGTTTTCCAATCGTATAATCTTCCATAGAGATTGCAATTGAGACTGTCATCATTGTAGCACCAACTTCCTTTTGGTGAAGCAAAATTAAAATTTTCGGCAAACCAGGTTTGATTACCAATGGTTACTATTTTGTAAGTTTTACCGTCTCTTTCATCTACGAAAGATGAGAAGGATGGTTGAGCGGCTAAATAAATATTTATTAAACAAAGTTGAAGAAATAATATATGACGCATAAAAGATTGTATTTATTGTTTGTTTGTTATCTTGTACGAGATTAATTGATTTTTGTTCCAATGGGGTGTAATAATCTTTCCAAATTGATTATTATAACATACAAAAATATTTCTAATAGAAGAAAATTAGTTTCTAAGATGTGTAAAATCATTTCTAAAAGAGGGGGAATGATTTCTATAACGCTATTTAGAGCTTCTATAAGTCTACTTAGAGTTTCTATAACGCTACTTGGAGTTTCTATAACGTTACTTGGAGCTTCTATAACGTTACTTGGGGCTTCTATAAGTCAACTTAGAGCTTCTATAACGCTACTTGGAGCTTCTATAAGGCTACTTGGAGCTTCGATAAGTCTGTTTAGGGTTTCTAAAAGGTTGGAGTTTGTTTAGGGACAGACTAAAGTCTGTCCTACGAGGGG
>CAZQSR010000084.1:7350-9083 GCA_964596145.1 uncultured Ignavibacteriaceae bacterium | reverse complement strand
CCTAAACCATCAATTAATAAAGCTCCAAAATCTGTTGAAGAATAAATTTTAATTTTCTCCACGTCTATATTGTGATAACTTCTCTTAATAATTACTGGAGAAAAAATTTTGTTTGCGAATAATTCTACAAATAATTTTCTCTGTTCTGCCATTCCGTGTTCATTATCGGTTGTTATAATTAAGATAATTGAACTATCATTTTTCAGAACCTTAATGAAGTCAGGAGTGAAATCTTTTATCCCGATTTCGACAAAATTAAATAAAGCGGAAGAATTTTTATTCTGAAGAAATTCTTCTGCTGTAAACAAAGGATAAAATGTAGTTTGATTGTCAGATGTCTTCCAGATATCAAAATCAATTATTGCTCGTAATCCATTTGGAATATCAAACGAAGGAATATTTTTTCCAAGATAGATGAAATCAACCGCAGTATCATTCAACATCCATTTATCAGTAATTTCATTATAGAAAAATCCAACTGAATTTAATTCAGAATAGTCCTTTAATCCTTTATTAAAACTAATAATCACTTTAGGAACATTACCTCCACCAATTCCAATAAGTTCTTGTGATTGTCTCCTTGAATATTGAAAAGGGTTAATGGGATAATTTTGAATTATCGCAATTGGTTTGTGAGCAGCACGATTTGAATATCTGAAAACTAATTCGCGAGCAACAGGAATTTCAAATTCCGGATCTTCAGTCAAAGAAACTCTGATTGTATCTCCAATTCCATCTTCCAGCAATGTACCAATTCCAACTGCTGATTTTATTCTTCCGTCTTCTCCGCCTCCCGCTTCTGTTACACCAAGATGAATCGGGTAATTCATTTTTCTTTCAATCATTTTATTAACAAGTAACCTGTAAGCCTGAACCATTACCTGTGGGTTGCTTGCCTTCATTGAAAGGACAATGTTAAAAAAGCTTAAGTCTTCACATATCCGGATAAACTCCATCGCTGATTCAACCATGCCTTCGGGAGTATCACCATAACGACTCATAATTCTATCTGATAAGGAGCCATGATTTGTTCCTATTCTTAAAGCTGTTCCATATTCTTTACAAATCTTTACAAGAGGAGAAAATTTTTCTCTAATTCTCTGCAACTCTTCTTCATATTCGTAATCGGAGTACTCAATGATTTTAAATTTTTTCTTATCAGCATAATTCCCCGGATTAATGCGAACTTTTTCCACTATTCGTGCTGCCGTTTCTGCAGCGTTGGGAGTGAAATGAATATCAGCAATTAAAGGTGTTTTATAACCTTTTTGATGAAGAAGATTTTTTATGTTCTTAAGATTATTTGCTTCATTAATACTTGGAGCAGTTATTCTAACATACTCACAACCAGCTTCAATCATTCTGATAGCTTGATTAACTGTTGCAACTGTGTCCATTGTGTCTGTAGTTGTCATAGACTGCACACGAATAGGATGATTTCCACCTAACGGAACATCGCCGATATTAACTTCTTTGGTAATAAACCGCGAGTATGATGTTAAACTATTGCAATACTTCGATGAATCTAATTTCACATTAAAACCTTTATTTTATCTAAAACCACATTTACAAAATCCAATGCTGCTTCAGGACCGTTTGCTGTTATTATTTCTTTGTCGGAAACAACAGGAGATGAAGAGTAATTAGCTCCATTTCTTTCCAACTCATTTTTATTACTTGGGTAACAGGTAGCATTTACATTATTGAGTAATCCTGCTTGTGCAAATATAACA
>CAZQSR010000084.1:0-7340 GCA_964596145.1 uncultured Ignavibacteriaceae bacterium | reverse complement strand
GCAGGCAGTGGTTGTTAGTGAAGGAACAAAATGTTTTTTTGACTCTTGAATAATTTCAATTTATTCGTAAGAATTTTATTCTGGAAATAAATTTTTATACCGTTTCCACCTATTAAAATAATTGCAGAAAAATTTTTTGGATTAACATTCTCCAGTTGAATATCGTTTTTTACCTTTAATCCTGAATTTCCAATGCAAAAATTAACAGCATCTGAAACAATGAAAATTCTGAATCCGAATTTTCCTATCTCATTCCTGATTATCAAAAATTCGATTTCATTGAAATCTTCTTTTGGTAAAAATATTAAAATACTTTTGTTTTGCATCAAATAATTTCTGAATTTCTCTGAAGTTAATATAACAATTTGTAAAGAACGATTAAACTCAATTATAAAATTTCCAGTTTGAAATTTGTATATTTGGGTATGAGAATTCCCGAATCAAAAATAGAAGAGATACGAACTTCCGCAGATATTGTGGACGTGGTATCTTCATATGTTCAGTTAAGAAAAAGAGGAAAAAACTTTCTTGGGCTTTGTCCATTTCATACTGAAAAGACACCATCATTTACTGTAAGTCCTGACAAACAGATTTTTCATTGTTTTGGATGTCATAGTGGCGGAAATGTGTTTAAGTTTTTAATGGATTATAAAAAAATATCTTACATAGAAGCTGTCCAGGAAATTGCAAACCAATTGGGAATTACAATTGAGTATGAAAGTTATTCAAATACTGGTGAAGTCAGTGAAACTGAACTTCTTTTTGATTTAAACACTGATGCAGCAAAATATTTTTCTGAAAATCTTTTGCATAAACCGGAGGCAGAAATAGCGAGAGACTATTTTGAAAAAAGAAAAATAAAAATTGCCACCATAAGAACATTTGGACTTGGTTATGCAAGCTCTAAAAAAGAAGACTTTGTAAATTACCTGAGAGAAAAAAATCTTGATCTTGAAAAAGCATCTTATCTTGGATTAATTGGTAAAAGACCTGATGGTTCATATTATGAAAAATTTTCAGGCAGAATTATTTTTCCTCTTTTCTCTCCTAATGGAAGAGTAGTTGCTTTTGCTGGTAGAATTCTTGAAGATAAAGATAATACAGCAAAATATCTAAATTCTCCAGAGTCCAAAATTTACTATAAAGGAAAAACTCTTTATGGACTTTCATTCAGCAAAGATGCAATAAGGAAAGATAACGTTGCAATAATTGTTGAAGGTTATATGGATTTAATTTCTCTGCATCAGAATGGAATTAAAAATGTAGTTGCTGTATCGGGTACAGCTTTAACTGATGAACAGGTGCAGCTTCTTTCTCGTTATACTAAAAACGTTGTGCTGATTTTTGATGCTGATGAAGCAGGTGTGAAAGCATCTATGAGAAGTATAGAAATTTTATTGAAACAGGATTTTAATATAAAAATAGCGACATTACCACAAGGCGAGGATCCGGATTCATTTGTAAGACGAAATGGAAAAAATGCTTTTGAAGAAGTAGTAAATCAGGCAGAAAATTTTCTTGAATATCAAACTGGAATATACCAAAAGCAGGGTTGGTTTGATGATCCGGTTAAAAGTACGGAAGCGATCAGAGAAATTGTTAAACCACTTGCTTTACTAAATGATGATTTGAAAAAAACTTTTTTAATTAAATCATTGTCCGATAAATTTAATCTTAGAGAAAAATTGCTTGAAACAGAATTAGAAAAGATATCTTCAGGGATTAGAAAAAATTTGTCTGTTAATCCGGTAGTTGCAGGCTCAATTCCTGCTCAAAAGAAACTTGAACTTGATAAACCCAGACAGAGTGAAAAACAAAAAGCTATTGTGCAGACAGAAAAAAATCTGATAAAGCTTTTATGTGAAGGCAATGATGAACTAAATGGTTTTATTTTTAATTATATAAAACCTGATGAGTTTGTAATTGATGAACATCGAAAAATTGCAAGTGTTATTTTTCAATCGTTTGAAGGTGATGCTAATTTACAATTGTCCGCAATTATTGAAAAAATTGAAGATGAAAAAATTTCAAATTATTTAAGGGAAATAAATCTCTCTGAAGAAAAGATAAGTGATTACTGGGCTGAAATAAGACCATCAAGAGAAACTAATGTTTCTTTTAAAGTTGCCGCTGATTGTATAAAAAAGATTAAGATGATTGAAATTGAGATGATGCTTGAGTTAAATCATAAAAGAATTGAATCTGAAAGGGATCATTCTATTATCGAAGGATTGCTGCGTGAAAATAAAGAATTATCTGATAAACGTAAATTGATTGAAAAGGAATTTGCTTGAAAAACAGACATGAACAAACTATCGAATTAAATAACGAATGTGCTGATGTATCATTTATTACTGACCCAAATTTTTTAATTCTTGATACTTCAGACACAGTTAAAAAAAATTTAGGTGTATTAAAGAGAAATATTCTCGGAAAAAATTTTCTTGAATTGTTTTCTCTCTCAAAAACAGATATAAGTTCACTTAAAGCTATTAATAAGAAATCTTGGAAAGGCGTACTAAATTTTATACTCAAAGATGAACGCTATTCTTGTTTTGTTGTAATAGAGAAAAAGAACGAGTCGGGAAACGAAAATTTTATAATAAAAATTTTTATACTCGATACCAATGAAGTTTATATTGAAAAAAATGATTCATTTAATGAATTTATTGATAGTTTTAATGGTTTTTACTCTATTATTACTCATACTGCCGGAAAAGAAACAGTTTTTTATTCAGATTCTGTAAAGAGAATTATCGGTTATGAACCGCACGAACTTGAGGAAATGCCAGGCAGATTACTATCGCTCGTTCATAAAGATGATATTGGAAATCTTATAAAAGCAAGAGATGAATTTCTTAGAGCACCGGATAAAAGTCGTTTTGAAATTTATTTTCGGTTGATTCATAAAAATGGTTCGTTGATTTGGCTTAAAGAAAATGTTTTGTTAAAGACAGATAGAATTAATTCGTCACTCCGAATAATTTTAAATTGTGTTGATGTCACGGACATAAAAGAAAAATTATTTTCTTTGGAAGATGAGGTAAAATCTCTTAAAGATGAAATTAATTCAAAAGATAAATTTATTTCTTTACTTGCTCACGAATTGCGAGGTCCATTTACAAGCATACTCGGATTTTCAGAAATTTTAATGAATGATCATGAATTGCCCGAAAAAGAAAAGAATGAATATCTGAATTACATTCATGAATCTTCTCAGAAACAATTGGAACTCGTTAACTATTTGCTGGATTACTCACGGCTGCGGACAGGTTCTATAAAACTGGAGAAACAAAGGATTAAAATTGCACCGCTTATCTTTAACTGTATTTCAGCTTTGACTGGAAGCGCTGTAAGAAAAAGCATTGAAATAAAATCCTTCCTTGATGACAATCTTTATGTATTTGCAGATGAGAAATTACTGTATCAATCAATTTTAAACTTGCTTAATAACGCTATTAAATTCTCTTTTGAAAATTCAACTGTAGAAATATTGTCATCTAGATTCAATAAAGATTTTGCAGAAGTTATTGTAAAAGATAACGGACAGGGATTAACCCAGGAAGAACAGAGTAAAATTTTCACACTTGAAAAAAATTTTTCTAAAGACGGAACCAAAGGTGAAAAGGGAAGTGGACTTGGACTTGCCCTTGTAAGAGAAATTATTGAGAAACATAATGGAGAAATCTGGTTTTATTCCGATGAGGGAAAAGGAACAGAATTTCATTTTACTATTCCTCTCTCTGAAAATTCAATACTTATAGTTGAACCTGATTCAATATTCAGGAATTCAATTATTAAAATTATCAAATCTGTGCTTCCCGATTTCAAGATTTTCTATTGTAAAAATAGTTATGATGCACTTGATTTTCTTGCTAATAAAATTCCAAGTCTTTTAGTCATAAAACACAATCTGCCTTTAATGAATGGATTACAATTATATGAATCGTTAAATAATTCTGGCTATAAAATGAAAATTCCTTTTATTACTTTGCTTGAAGAAAATGAAAAAATGCTTGAAGAGAGTTATTACCAGGCGGGGATTCAAAAAATATTTGTTAAACCATTTGACAATGATGAATTTGCAAAAGCTCTTATAACAATTTTGAATTAAGAATTTAATGTTTATGATAAAGATAGAAAAAAATGAACAACAACGATACTGGTTTGCATTATATACAAAACCCCGACACGAATTTAAAGCCGAAATTCAGTTAAACGCTGCTGGTATTGAAAATTATTTGCCGGTTATTTCAAAAATAAAACAATGGAGCGATAGAAAGAAGAAAGTTTTAGAACCTTTGCTTAGAGGTTACATTTTTATCCATGCATTTGAAAGAGAAAGAATAATTGCATTAGAACAAAACTCCATTGTAAGATGTATTTGTGAACACGGCAGACCGGCACGTATTCCTGATTTTCAAATTCTTAATTTACAAAGATTCATTCTTGAAGAACGTGAATACATTATTCATGATGGAATTATCAAAGGTGCAAAGGTTCGTATTAAAGAAGGTCCATTTAAAGATGTTGAAGGTGTGATTGTAAATGAACCGAACAAAAAGTCAATTGCAGTTTCAATTGATTTACTTAACCGCACAGTTATTACTCATTTTACTGATGAAAATATTCTTGAAGTTATACAGGATAAATAAAATTTATGATTGACCAGCAACGATTAAATGAATTGAACAAAGGTGATAAGATTGATCACTTTTTATTAATAAAAAAATGCGATCAAAAGTTGACAAAAAATGGTAAACCGTTTTTAATGCTTGAATTGGGAGATACATCTTCATCGTTACCCGCAAATCTGTGGGAAGATAATCTTGCAATATTTAAACAATTGAAAGTTGGTACGGTAATTAAATTAACCGGCTTTGTTGAAGAATATCAAGGGTCATTGCAAATCAAAGTTGATGAAGTCCGTTTAACAAAAGAATCGGAAAATATTTCACCTGCAGATTTTCTTCCCAAATCTTCTAAAAATATTTCTGAAATGAAAAAAGAAGTTCTCGAAAAAATTGAAAAGTTTTCGAATGAGAATTTAAAACAATTATTACAACAGATTTTTTCTTCTGAGATACTGGAAAAATATGCGGCAGCTCCTGCCGGGAAATCGTGGCATCATTCTTACATAGGGGGATTACTTGAACATACATTGGAAATTGTTAAAATATGTGAGCTTGTTTCAACTTTTCACGAAGAAATAAACAAAGACCTTTTAATTGCAGGTGCTTTGTTACACGATTTTGGGAAAATATATGAACTGACTTACGAAAATAGTTTTGATTATTCTGACGAGGGAAAACTTTTAGGGCATATTGTAATCTGTGCAATGTTTGTAAATGAAAAAATAAATCAAATGCCTTCTTTTCCATTTGATTTAAGAAATAACTTAATTCATCTGATTCTAAGTCATCAGGGTAAATTAGAACAGGCTTCACCGGTAGTTCCTAAAACTCTTGAAGCTGCGGTGCTTTATCATGCTGATGAATTAAGTGCCAAAGCCAATGCATATAAATTTGCTATAAGGAATGAACTAAAACCAGATTCAAACTGGACAAAATATATTCAGCTTATCTCAACTGAATTACACCAACACAACATTAATCTATAAAGAGGAAAAATATGAAAATAAAATTTGCCTTAATCTTATTCATCATTGCATTATTGTTTACGACAAATTATGCTCAAACTGTTTCGGAACTGATAACAGCAGGAGATGAAGCTGCTACTAAAGAATTTAATAATCAAAAAGCACTCGATAAATACCTTGCCGCTGATAAATTATCACCAAATAATTGGGAAATTCTGTGGCGTTTAAGCAGAACATATGTTGATATAGCTGAGCATATGCCTGATAAAACAGATGACCAGAAAAATGCACAACTTGAAAAATATCAGCTTGCTTTTGATTGTGCAGATAAATCAGTTAAACTGGCACCGGATAAATCAGTAACCTATTTGAGAAGGGCAATTGCTAACGGGAGAATAGCTTTATTCAAAGGTGTATTCACTGCAATTGGGCTGGTAAAAGATGTTAAATCGGATTGTGAAAAAGCAATCAAGTTTGGTAATGGAGGAAATGATATTCAGGCAACTTCTCATTATGTCCTTGGCAGAACACATGCCAAAGTTTGCGAAAAAGCTTATCTTGTAAGATTACCACTTGGACTTGGCTGGGGAGATATTGACATAGCAATCAAAGAATTAAATAAAGCAATTGAACTTAGACCAAATTTCAGAATGTATCATCTTGATTTGGCTAAAGTTTATATTGATGAAGATGAATATCAAAAAGCAAAAGAACTTTTAAAGAAGATTTCTAATATTCCTGTTGCCGATGAAGATGATGGGAAGTTTCTTGCTGAGTCAAAAAAACTTCTTGAAGAAATTAAAGACAAATAATAAGTTTAGTATAAATGATTCCTGTTGAATTAAAGTCAAAATTAAAAGAAGCAAAAAAATTAGTTTTTTTCTCCGGAGCTGGCATCTCAGCAGAAAGCGGAATTTCATCTTTCCGGGGAGAAGATGGAATTTGGAATAAACTTAAACCTGAAGAGCTTGCTAACTTTAATGCGTTTATAAAGAATCCTGATTTGGTTTGGGAATGGTACCAATACAGAAAAAAAATTGTTCACGATTCTGAACCTAATCCGGCTCATAAAACTATTGCTGAACTTGAAAAATATTTTGAAGTAACTGTTGTAACTCAGAATGTTGATAATTTGCATAGACGAGCGGGAAGTAATACAATTTATGAACTTCATGGTAACATTGAAAAAAATTACTGTGTTTCATGTAGAAAAAGATATGACTACCAGGAATTTGAACAGGATGGAAAAGTTCCGCGATGTTCCTGTGGAGGATTAATTCGTCCGGATATTGTCTGGTTTGGAGAATTTTTACCACAGGATCAATTTTCTGCGGCTGAGCAGTCAGTAAAAAAATGTGATATATTATTTGTTGTTGGAACATCGGCGGTCGTTTATCCAGCAGCGTATATTCCAATTACAGCAAAAGAGCATGGAAAATTTCTTGTTGAAATCAATGTTGAAAATACAGAATTATCTCGTTTTGTTGATGTTTCTATGCAAGGAAAAGCTGGTGAAATACTTCCATCAATATTGAAAGAATGTATTTCATTAAATAACAGAGACAAATAAACAGTTTTTGACTAAAATTTAGTAATTGAAAAATAATATAAATCTTAAGATTAGCTTTTGTTTAGGATAAAACAGTTTGTTAAGTTTAGAACGAAAAATTTTCTTTTTATTAATATTTTTACTTAAATGAAACTCTCAGACTATTTAACCAAAGATCTAATAATTGCAGAA
>CAZQSR010000083.1:0-9234 GCA_964596145.1 uncultured Ignavibacteriaceae bacterium | reverse complement strand
ACAATTATATCGTGATGGAAAACTCGAGGGGATAACAAAAACATATTATAAAACGGGTGAATTACAGGGAAACTGGAGATACTACAACAATGAACTCAACGGAATTTCAAGAACATATTATCCTAAAGGTAATATTGAGGTTGAAAAAAATTTTGTTGATGGTTTGCTGCAGGGAAAATCTTTTGTTTTTCATGATAACGGAGTAATTGCTGTTGAAGCAAATTATGTTGACGATAAGCTTGAAGGCGAAGTGCTTATTTACGATGCAGCCAAAGGTATAAGAGTTAGAGATACATACGAAAATGATTTACTTGTCAACAGAATTCGATATGATTACCTTGGAAAATATGAATCGACAGAAAGATACGACAGAAATTATTATGAAAACGGTTCTGCTAAAGAAGAATTTTTTGTGAAGGATGGGAAAAAACAAGGTGTTGGAAAAATATTTTATGATGACGGCTTTTTAAAAGAAGAATTGAAATATGTTGATGATGTTCTTGATGGCAGAGCAAGAGCTTACTATAAAACCGGTCTTCTTGAAAGTGAAACAGATTTCCAAAACGGGAAAAAGCAAGGTGTTTTAAAAAAATATTTTATAACAGGCGAACTTAAATCAGAAGAGTTTTATATTAATGATGAACTAAACGGATTTTTTATAACCTATTACAAAAATGGAAATATTGAATTTAGTTCTACATTTAAAGATAACCTTCAGGATGGTTTAAGAAAAAAATATTACGAAAATGGCCTGCTTGAATTTGAAGAAACTTATGAAAAAGGTATTTTAACCGGAGAAAAAAAATTTTATCACAAAAATGGTTTAATTAAAAGAACTGAAAAATATTTTAGTGGTAAACGTGAAGGTTATGCAAGAGAGTTTTTTTCAAATGGCAATATCTATAAAGAAGAATATTACCGTGATGATTTATTAATAAACAACAAAATTTATGATGAAGAAGGAAATTTAATTTCAACTTATGGATACTAAATTTAAATTGGTTTTAACAACACTATGCTTAATTGTATTTAGCAATTTCACCTATTCGCAACAAGGTGAAGTAAGAAATTATTATGAATCAAAAATCCTGAAAGAAATCCTGAACTATTCGAATGGAAAACTCAACGGACAATGTTATTATTATAGTGAACAAGGAATCTTAACTGAATTACTTAACTATAAAGATAATAAATATGATGGAGAATTTTTTTCTTATTATGAAAACGGAAGTCTGAAAGAACGGGGTAGATATAAAGATGGTAAACTCGATTCTGTTTACCTTGTTTACTATCCCACCGGTGAATTAAAATCAAAAATACATTATTTAGAAGGACTAAAAATCGGTGAAGGTTATGAATACTATCCTTCCGGTGCAATTAAAGCAAAAGTAAATTTTGTAAATGGGCTTCAGGAAGGTTTAACCAATTGGTTCTATGAAAATGGCTCTCTTAAAGGTGAGTACAACTATTTTGAAGGCAATCTTCATGAAAAATCAACCGAGTATTATGAATCTGGCAAAATAAAATCATACTTGTTTTACAAATATGGTAAAGCAGATAGTACTCATATTGTATTTTATGAAAATGGTAATATTAAAAATTTAATTCCTTATTCGGGTGGAATGAAAAACGGAATTATTAAAACATATTATGATGACGGAACTCTTTGGTCTTTACAGGAAGTAAAAGATGATGTGATAAACGGAGAAACCAAAATTTATCGCAGAGATGGTTCACTATGGTATATTGATTTATATGAAAAAGGAAACTTAAAAAATTCAAAAGAATTTCCAACAAAGTAAAATCTAAAAAGAATACTTATGAAGAAAAAAAACTCAAATCATGTAATTGGACTTATTCAAATAAGTCTAACAAAAAAGACTGAACAAAACATGAAGAAAGCCGCAGATTATATAATGAAAGCCGCAAAAAGTGGTGCTGAAATTATATGTCTTCCCGAACTTTATCGCTCACAATATTTTTGCCAGCAGGAAGATTCAAAACTTTTTAATCTTGCTGAAAGTTCTGATGGCGAGTCCGTACAGTTCTTTAGCAAATTAGCCAAAAAGAATAAAGTTGTTATTATAGTACCATTTTTTGAAAGAAAAGCTGCAGGAGTATATTTTAATAGTGCGGCAGTTATTGATAAAAATGGAAAAGTACTCGGAATTTATAGAAAGATGCACATTCCTGATGATCCTTCTTATTATGAAAAATATTATTTCGCACCGGGCGATTTGGGTTTTAAAACATTTAATACTTCATACGGAAAAATCGGCACACTCATTTGCTGGGATCAGTGGTATCCTGAAGCTGCAAGAATAACTGCATTAAAAGGTGCTGCAGCATTATTCTATCCAACTGCAATTGGCTGGCATCCTGCCGAAAAAGAAAGATACGGGAATCAACAACGTGATTCATGGATAACTATTCAAAGAAGTCATGCAATTGCCAATGGCGTTTATGTTGCTTCTGTTAACAGAATAGGTTTGGAAAAACCATCTGATAATGTTGATGGAATTGAATTCTGGGGCTCTTCATTTATTTGCGATCCACAAGGTGTAATGCTAGCACAAGCATCCGTTGATAAAGAAGAAATTCTGCTTGCGGAAGTTAATTTGAATCATCTTGAAAATATCAGAAGGAACTGGCCATTCTTAAGAGACAGAAGAATTGATGCGTACAACGAAATTACAAATCGTTATCTTGATTAGATGAGAATAGATTAATGGAATTAAATAATGTCAGGCTTCCAGCCGAATGGGAAATTCATTCAACAATTATTTCCTGGCCGCATAACCGCGAAGATTGGCCTGGAAAATTTTCACCGATACACTGGGTTTATGTTGAAATAGTTAAAAAACTTACAACAAACGAAAAAGTTTTTATAATAGTAAAATCAGATCAGCAAAAGCATAAAATTTCTAAAAGCCTTTCTAAGGCAGGTGTTAATCTCAACAAGGTGAAATATTTTAAGTTTCCAACAAACAGAAGCTGGATGCGTGATACTTGTCCAGCATTTGTCGAAAACTATCGGAACAATGAAAAAATAATCTCAGCAATTCGTTTTAAGTTCAATGGCTGGGCGAAATATGATAACTGGAAAAAAGATGTACAGATACCTTATCGTCTTTCTGAAAGATTACAATTAGAAATTACAGATGCTTTTTGGAATGGAACTGAAGTGGTTCTTGAAGGAGGTGCAATAGACTACAACGGGAAAGGCACTATGATAACAACAGAAGAATGTTTACTTGATGCTGTTACACAAACCAGGAATCCAGGATTTACAAAAAAAGATTATGAAGAACTATTCAAAAAATATCTGGGAATAAATAATACTATCTGGCTTGGAAAAGGAATTGCCGGAGATGATACTCACGGACATGTTGATGACTTGTGCCGTTTTGTGAATCATAATACTGTTGTATTATGCAGAGAGACAAATTCTTCAGATGAAAATTATAAAATACTTGAAGAAAATTTTGAGAGACTTCAGGACGCCCGAATAGAAAACGGTGCTAAGTTAAATGTAGTTCCCCTGCCAATGCCTTCACCAATTGTTTTTGAAGGAATGCGGTTACCTGCAAGTTATGCAAACTTTTATATTGCTAATAACATTGTGCTTGTTCCTACTTTTAATGATGAAAACGATAAAGATGCGCTGGGAATCTTATCGGAATTATTCGACGACAGAAAAGTCGTTGGTATCAACTCAGTTGATTTGGTTTGGGGACTTGGAACTTTACACTGCTTGACTCACGAACTTCCAATGTAATAAAGTCATAGAAAAATATTTTTTGGAAAACAAATCTCCTGAAGTAAATACTAACCTTACGACCTAACATATGACCGGTAATTCCTAAAAAATTTTTCTTTGAAAATTTAACCGTATATTTACCATCATAATCCGGAGATTTTTATGAAACATCTTTTCACAATTTTCTTTTTTTCCCTTTCCTGTATTATCCTGATTGCTCAAACAGCAGAAGACCATTATAATCTTGGAAGAACAGCACTTGATCAAAACCAATTTGAATTAGCTATTAGTGAGTTTTCAAAAGCAATTATTCTGAAAAGTGATTTTGCTGAAGCTTATAATGATCGTGGAATTGCAAAAAGAAATCTTGGCAATTACAATGATGCAATACTGGATTATTCCAAAGCCATTGAACTAAATCCGAAGTACGTAATTGCATATTTTAACAGAGGTGTTGCTAAAGACCTGCTTGAAGATTATCGTGGAGAGATTGAAGATTACAATAAAGCAATTTATTTAGATCCAAAATATGTTCAGGCATATAATAACAGGGGATTTGCTAAAAGTCTGCTTGGTAATTTTAAAGATGCTATAACAGATTTTAGCAAAGCAATTGAACTCAATCCTAAATTAACAGATGCGTATTATAACCGGGGTATCGCTTATTATGCACTTGAGAAATACAAAAAAGCAATTGAAGAATATGATAAAGTAATCGAAATTGATGCAGATTATGGTGCTGCATATTTTGCACGCGGTTTAGCAAAACTTTTACTAAAAGATTTTAAAGAAGGAATTCAGGATCTAAAAAAAGCAGGAGAACTTGGAGATAAAGCCGCACGAGATATTTTTAAATAAAAAATTCTTACTCTTAAAACAAAAAAGGTTCTCAACTATTTTGTGCAGAGAACCTTTTTTCGTAATCAATTTAATTCTAATACAGCTTTGCCCATTCTTTTGCCTGTCTGTTTTTCCAGGAACCTTTATGATAAGCATATCCTGCAATTAAAGGTAAAGCAAGTGTTGCTTCAGAATAAACCATTTGTTCGTATGTTTGAGCCACTTTGCCCCAAGAGCTTGCTTCTTTAAGTGTAGAGCTTGATAAAGCTCCATCACGAACGTCTGCTACAGTTATTTGAATTGCATATTTATGCATTGGTGCTTCTTCAGTAAGAATATCGGCAGCAACCACTATATCCTGAGTAAAGTTTTTAGGAACACCTCCACCAATCATAAAAATACCAGTCTCTTTGCTGTTAAGTTTAATCTTTGTAAGTTCAAGAAAATCTTTTCCTGAATCGAAAGAAACATGTTTATCAGGATTTTTAACCTGGTGCATTACAATTCCAAAACCTGCAGAACAATCGGAGAAAGCAGGAACAAATATTGGAACATTCTTTTTGTATGCCGCATAAATTACTGAATCATTAACTTTTGGTCCACCATTTTCATCAAGGTATTTTCCAAATTCTTTTAAAAGTTCTCTTGAAGAATATGCACGTGGCTCAAGACTATCGAATATCTTGGCAGTTGTATCATCACATACACGAAGTTCGTCTTCATCAATAAAAGTATCATAAATTCTATCAATGTGAAGATCTCTTAACTCATTATCATCAACATAAGGCGATCCTACATAATGCTTAAAACCGAGTGCTTCAAAAAAATCCTGATCAACCATTATTGCCCCGGTCGAGACAATTGCATCAACCATATTATTGTTAACAAGATCGAATACAACTTTCTTTAAACCTGCACTGAACAGACTTCCTGCAAGTGTAAGTATAACAGTGCAATCTTTATCTTTAAGCATCATATCGAAAATTTTTGCTGCACGGTTTAAATCTCTTGCAGAAAAAGCCATCTTCTCCATTGAATCAATAACAGGAACAACATTATGAGCAGTAATATCAAAATGTTGAACTATATCTTTCAAGTAATCTTTTTTATCAGCCATAGAATTTCTCCTTATAAAAATTATTTATTAAAAAAACACTTTAGCAAGTCTAAGAATTCCCTGTTTCCATCTGACACGATGAGAAATTCCACTGCTTGCTTGTATTTTATCTATATTTGCAAGGTACCATTTGTAGTTTCTTACAAGAGCATCTTTGTTTGAAAATTTTGGTTTATAACCAAGAATTCTCTCAGCTTTTTCAATTGACACAAAAGAATCTTTTGAAGCTGTTTCATACACCCATTTATAAAGTGGTGAGAGTTTTAATGCTTCAAGAAATCTTAATGTCCAGATAATTGGTTTTTCCGGAAGACCTGAAATTTTCTTACCGAATCCTGCAACATCAAGCACTGCCTGATAATCCTCTCTCATCGTAGTGAATTCTTTGGCACCAATATTAAAAGTATCATTAACAATTTTTTCATCAAGTGTAGCACATAAATAAATTGCTTCACATAAATCTTCAACATCAAGCAGCTGGTACCGGTTTTTACCATTTCCAATCATGGGAAATCCGTGTCCTGTTCTCGCCCAATCATAAAGAAGATCAAAAACACCAAGACGTTCAGGACCAATAAAAGATTTTGGTCTAACGATAGGAACACACATTCCTTTTTTTCTGAACTTTAAGCATTCCTCCTCAGCAAGAATTTTTGCCTTACCATAAGGTCCAACGCCATCAAGTTTATCCTCTTCAAGTAAAGGATGATGATCCGGAATACCATAAACCGCTGTTGAAGAAACATGAATAAATCTTTTTATACCGTGTTTCTCTGCAGCTTCAAGCATATTGCGTGTTCCGTCAACATCTGTTGTCATTATCTCCTGTTCAGTGTATAAAGGTAGTGCTGCCGCACAATGAACAAGAATATCAATTCCCTTTGTTGCTTCATCAACAATTTTTTTATCGCGGATATCGCCTGTAAAAATCTTTATTTTATCTTTACAATCTGCGTAATCAAATTCTACCAAATCGAGAGAAACAACTTCATGGTCTCTTTCAAGAAGGTATCGGACAAGGTTTATTCCAAGGAAACCTGAGCCGCCTGTTACTAAATACTTCAACTGAGTACTCCAATTAGTTAATAAGTGAAAATTCTTCGTGCAAAATTAATGATATTCTTCACGCGTTCAAAAGGGAAATAAAAGTATCTTTTGCAAAAGAGGCAACAACACTTAATCAATAATTATCAATTCTTCCTGGGGAGTTGAAAGATATTCACAACCATTTTTTGTAACAACAATCATTTCTTCCATGGTTACTATTCCATGTCCAGCAACAGTAAGGCGTGGTTCAATTGTATAAACCTGATTTTCTTCTATTGGTAAAAACGGGAGATTACCATAACGTTCCCATCGTGGGAATAAACCACCTCCACCATCGTGTGCAATTCTGCCAACCTGATGCCCGAGTCCATGTTGATATTCTGTATAACCATTTGATGTAATATAATTACGTGCCGCATCATCAACCTCACAACCTTGAATTCCCGGTTTTATTACGGCTTTTGCCTGCTTTATAGATTCTCTAAGAACTTCAAATCCTTTTTTTACTTGTGCTGGTGCTGTTGTTTCTCCATCCTGTAAAACATACCATGTCCTTTGTAAATCCGAACAATATCCATTAATCTTAACTCCAAAATCGATATTAATTATATGTCCTTTTTCAACAATCCTGTTAGTTGGTCCAGCATGAGCTCCGGCGGTATCCGGACCGGTAAATACAGCAGGACAATGATCTTTACTCCAGGCAAGTTCCAAACCACGTTCTTCAACTTTGCTAATTATAAAATCTCCTATTTCTCTTTCGCTTTTACCCGGCTCTATGAATTTCGTTACTTCATTAAAAATTTCAAGAGTATGATTAATTGCTTGTTTCATATAAAAAATTTCTGTTGAAGATTTTCTTCCTTTCAGAGAACCAACAATTTCTTCAGAAGAGACTAATCTCTCCTTGAATACAGTACAGGCAAGAATATCCATTAATGTAAGGTACATTCCATAAGACAGTCCGTCTGCAAGATTATTATTAACTGAATAGTTAATAGCAATCTTTTGCGGATTATTTTTATTAAGGTATTCCAACAATGGTTCTTTAACAGATTTTAAATATCCTATAACATTTTTATACGTCCCAAGCATATTGAATGCAGGTACTTCAAGTGAACCAATAATAGCAGTTGTATCACCATTGCGATTTATTAAAAAAGCAGATTGCCAGGTAACATCAGCACCAACAACCATTTCCATCATAGGGTCGCGGTTAACTGAACTTTCCCTTGCAAAAATCATCCACAAATCAACATTTTTTTCATTAAGTATATTAATTGCCTGTTGAATTTTCTCGGAAACTAATTTATCTTTCATAAAATACTTTCTTAAATATTTGAACTTCGATTATCAAAAAGCAGTTTAAAATTAAAAATCTAACTGTAAGATAAACTTTAACTTAAAATTTTAAAAACACAAACAATATATATGAATAATAGCCATCAAAATAATTTTATTTGGACAAATATCACTACCCAAGATGTACTCAATAGATTGCAAACCTCATTAGACGGTCTTTCATCCTCGGAAGCACAACTCCGTTTAGAAAAATATGGAGCTAACGAATTACAGGAAGAAGAAAAAAAATCGCCAATAATATTATTATTAGAGCAATTTAAAAGTTTACTAATTCTAATCTTATTAGCTGCAGCTGTTATTTCAATACTGAACGGAAAAGAATTAGAAGCAATTGCTATTATGGTTATAGTTTTACTTGCTGGAATTCTTGGTTTTGTACAGGAATTTAAAGCTGGCAAAGCTATTGAATCATTAAAAAAGATGGCAGCACCAAATGCTCATATTATAAGAGATGGTGTTGAAAAAATTATTCCCGCATCAGAAATTGTTGTAGGAGACATCCTTCTAGTAAAAACAGGAGATAAAATACCTGCCGATGCCAGAATTATTGAATCCGTAAATCTAAAAATTATTGAAGCCGCTTTAACAGGTGAATCATTACCTGTTGAAAAAATATCATTTGAAATTATTGGCGATAATATATCGCTTGGGGACAGAAAAAATATGTTGTACATGGGAACTTTGGTCTCGTATGGAAGAGGAAAAGCTGTAGTTGTTGCTACAGGAATGCAAACAGAATTTGGTAAAATTGCTGGTCTTCTTCAATCTACCGAAAGTAGAAAAACTCCATTACAAGAAAATCTCGATCATCTCGGAAAGAAAATTGGAATATTCGCAATAATCTTAGCTGTCCTTATGAGTTTCATAGGAGTACTTAGAAATTATCCTATTGATGAAATGTTTGTCTGGGGTGTTGCATTAGCTGTAGCTGTTATACCAGAAGCTCTTCCGGCAGTAGTTACCATTAGTCTTGCACTTGGCGTAAGAAGAATGGTAGTAAGACGAGCACTAATAAGAAAACTTCCTGCTGTTGAAACATTGGGTGCTACTACTGTTATTTGTTCAGACAAAACTGGTACCTTAACTCAAAATAAAATGAAAGTAATGA
>CAZQSR010000082.1:0-9245 GCA_964596145.1 uncultured Ignavibacteriaceae bacterium | reverse complement strand
ACAATAAAACTCTTATTGCTTTTATTGGCTGGCTGGTTGCTTTAATTGCTGTCTATAAATTTTCCAAACCAAAGTGGTGGATACTATTTGCATCTATATTGACTTTTATTGTTTTCTTAATTCCACATAGTGTGCTTGGCAGCGAACTCGACTACAATAAAATTGATAAAGAAAAAAGTAAAATCGAAAACATCAAATAAATATTGTTTGCAAAGTGTAAAACAAAAATTTAATTTTGTTGCGTAATTAAATTAGAATCAAGGAGAAAAATTATATGACCCAGCAAGTAATTGGACATGTTGAAATACCGGTAACAGAACTTGAAACATCAGCACAATTTTTTAACAAAATTTTTAGTTGGGATTTAAAACCATTTGGAAGAAATTATTTTTTGTATAATACACATAAAGGAATGACTATCGGGTTGAGAAAAGTTGATAAACCTGTTAATGGTGATTGTACGATTTTTCACATCCAGGTTGAAGATATTGATTCAACCCTTGATAAGGTTAAAGCAGGCGGCGGAAAAGTTGTAAGAGAAAAGACCATTATTCCCGTATATGGGTATTATGCTCTGCTAAGCGATCCGGATGGTAATACAATAGGATTGTATCAATCTAATTTTTAACGGGTTTCTAATTCCGTCTTAAAGGGCGGAATTTTTTTTATATATTTCCCTTATCGTTTCAAAAAAAGCGAAAGTAGTTATCATGAAAAAAATTATTCTTTTAGTTGTCCTTTTATTTTTAACAACAAATTCATACTCGCAGGTTGATGAAAAAGTCATAGACAGGTTGATAGAACTGACTCTTCCTGTTAATGGTCCTGGTGGTGCTTTATTAATTTGTAAAGATGGAAAAGTTATTTATAAAAAAGCTTTTGGTTATACTGATATAGAAAACAAAATTCCTAATACTACAGAAACTATCTTCCAGATAGGCTCTATTTCCAAAATGATGACTGCTGCCGGAATACTTCTTCTAATTAATGAAGGCAAACTTAGTTTAAGTGATACTTTGACAAAATTTATTCCCGATTTCATTGCTCCGGCAAATAAAGTTACAATAGAAAATTTACTTTTACATAATTCTGGTATAAAAAATTACACAAGTATTCCTGAATGGAATCCCAACTGGGAATCCAAACGGACTCTTGAAGAAACAATTGAACTTGTAAAAAACAAACAATTTGACTTTATGCCGGGCGAAAAATTTCAATATAATAATTCCGGTTATGTAATTCTTGCATTCATAATTGAAAAAGTTTCCGGGTTAAGCTTTGATGAATACATGAAAAAAAATGTTTTCATTCCTCTTAATATGAATAATACCCGTCATGGTGGAAGCGAAGATAATATTGGGCAAAGGGCAAAAGGGCATACATTCAATCAGGATGAAAAGAAAATGCTAAAAGCTGTTTTTACTGAATTTCCTCAACTATCTGGCGCTGGTTCAATAATTTCTACGGTTGATGATTTAATGAAATGGAATTTAGCAATGAAAAATTCTTTACTACTTCCTAAAGAATTATGGATTAAAGCTACCTCCCCCAATGTAAGGACTAATTTTGGAGATTCTGTATATTATGGATATGGATGGGTTATACAAAATTATGGAGGACATAAACTTCTATGGCATAATGGAGGAATGGCTGGATTCCTTTCATCCAATTACTTCTTTACTGATGACGACTTACAAATAATATTTCTGAGCAATAACGATTTCGTAAGTGCAGATGCAATAGTAAAACAGGTAGCAAATTATATATTCAATATCAATGCTGATAAAAGAAAACCTGTTAGTTTGTCGAAAGAAAAGTTAAAAAAACTTGAAGGCAAATTTATAGCGGGCGAAACCCAATTACAAATTAGCATTAATAGTAATAAAATAATCGTTGAATTTTCTGGATTTCCTTTCTTGCCATTAGAGTTAGTTCCCACTTCAGATAGCACTTTTTTTGTCGAAGGCAAATATGATTCATATGCGACAATTCAATGGGAAAATGACGGAACAGTTAATGGTGGTTTTTACTACAGCGGTGGACAAATAACAAAATTTTTCAGAGAAGGTTTTCAACCGAAATACGATGTAATAGATTTAAAGGAAGATGAGTTAAAAATATATGTTGGTGTTTTTGAGTTTGCTCCTGGAGTTGAAGCAGAGATATACATTAAGGAAGGTTACTTACGGGCATTCATTAAAGGACAGCCAGAGTATACGCTGATACCGGTTGGTAATAACACATTTTTATTGCAAGGTCTTGATGGATTCAAATTTGTTTTTGAAACTGATGCCAACAAAAATGTTACTTATTTAATTTCCAGTCAACCCAATGGTGATTTTAAAGCAAAGAAAAAATAATTTTTAAATACCGGAATCTTCCTATGATTCCGGTTTTCATTTTATATAGTTAATTTGACTTCCATTCCATCTTTCAACTCATTTGATTATCTTAGCTCACAAATTTTTTTATTTATGTAGGAAACAATTTCAAAATGTTTTTTAAACAGAGAACACATACTTGTGGTGAATTAAGAGAAGAGCATATTGGTCAAAGTGTAATTCTTAATGGTTGGGTTGATGCAAGAAGAGATCTTGGTGGTGTAATATTTATTGAAATGCGGGATCGTTATGGAATTACACAGGTTGTTTTTGAACCTGGATTTAATCACGAAGCTCATTCTGCCGGAAAAGATTTGCGGAATGAATTTGTCATTTCAGTTGAAGGCATTGTTCGCAAACGTCCTGAAGGAACAGAAAATCCTGAACTTGAAACTGGACTGGTTGATGTAATGGTAAACAGGCTTATAATTCTTAATGAAGCAAAAACTCCTCCGTTTCCAATAAAAGATGAAATTGATGTTTCAGAAGATTTAAGATTAAAATATCGTTATCTTGATTTACGAAGACCAAAGCTTCAAAAAAATCTTTTGTTGAGACACAAGATGTACCAGGTTACGAGAAAATATTTGGATGCAAATAATTTTGTTGAAATAGAAACTCCTGTGCTTATGAAAAGCACTCCTGAAGGAGCAAGAGATTTTTTGGTGCCAAGCAGATTGCATAAAGGTAAATTTTATGCGCTGCCACAGTCGCCTCAGCAATATAAACAAATATTGATGGTTTCCGGTTTTGATAGATATTTTCAGATTGTAAAATGTTTTCGCGATGAAGATTTGAGAGCAGACAGGCAGCCTGAATTTACACAGATTGATATTGAAATGTCTTTTGTTGATCAACAGGATATATTTGTTGTGATGGAAGGACTGATGAAAGAATTATACAAAGAAATCTGGAATAAAGAACTTCAACTTCCAATTCCAAAATTAACGTTTGATGAAGCAATGGAAAAATATGGAAGTGATAAACCCGATCTCCGCTTTGGATTAGAAATGATTACACTTAATAATGTTTTTGCAAATTCAGAGTTTAAAGTTTTCAAAGATGCCGTTGATAAAAAAGGAATTGTTTCTGGTTTACTTGCAAAAGGCTGTGGTGATTATACCCGCAATCAGCTTGATGTTCTGACTGACTTTATCAAGAAACTTGGCGCTGGTGGATTAATATGGATTCGTGTTAAAGATGATGGACTTGAATCACCAACTACGAAGTTCCTTTCAGAAGATGAGAAGAAAAATCTTGTTGAAGCTATGAATGCTGAAGCAGGAGATTTAATTTTGATTTTATCCGGTACAAGATATAAAACTCTTAATTTGATGGGTTATATGCGGCTTGAAATGGCAAAACGTTTAAACCTAATTAAAGAAAACGCTGAACCAAAACTTTTATGGGTTACAGATTTTCCGTTGTTTGAATGGGACGAAGAGACAAAACGTTATTACGCAATGCATCATCCATTTACTTCTCCAAGAATTGAAGATATTGATAAAATGGAAACTGAACCAGGTGCAGTTAGAGCAAGAGCTTATGATCTTGTTTTAAATGGCAGTGAAATAGCGGGCGGCAGTATAAGAATTCATAATTCAGAATTGCAGAAAAAAATGTTTAAATCTATAGGAATTGGCGACGAAGAAGCTGAATACAAATTTGGCTTTCTTATGAATGCATTTAAATATGGAGCGCCTCCGCACGGTGGAATTGCTTTTGGGTTTGATCGTCTTGCAATGATTTTTGCGGGCGAAAAATCAATCAGAGATGTAATGGCTTTTCCTAAAACTGCAAGTGGAATTTCTTTGATGGACGACGCTCCTTCTTATGTTGATGAAGCACAATTAACTGAACTTCATATTAAAGTAAGAGGAGTCAATTAAATAAATTATTTTTAATAAAAAAGCCGTGATGTTGAGTCACGGCTTTTTTTATGATTCATTATTAATTTTAATAAAATTAATTTGTTCCGAATCTCATATCCCCAACAGTTTGATTATATCTGTAGCTAACAATCACCCATCTGTCTGGATCTGAAGGACCTGTTCCTCCACCAAACGATGTGCATTTTAGTTTAACATAATTTCCACTCTTCGTATAGAGGAAGCTATATGTTGTAGAACTTCTTGCTTTAGATTTTGCCCAGGAAGTCGCAGAGAAAGTATTTGATGCAACTCCATCAAGTAAATTTGTAGCAGTTGGAGAATTATCAAAGTAAGTAACATTTGGATTTGTTACAGCAGGAGTTCTTTGATCTTGACTCTTTAAATCTGTAGTTTCTAAGAAAATATCTGCATCAGCGCCGCTGGAGGAAACTCTTGTGCCGGTTGATAATTTTAATCCGCTAAAACTGGAAGAAGATTGTTCAAATAATTGAATGTTGGAATAAGTCACTTCAACTATTGGATTCATTGTCATTTGGACAAATCGGTTTACATACATACTATCAACAGTTACACTGATTGTTGTATCTCTGTAATTTGTTAAGGATAATGTAACCTGGTAAGTTCCTGCAGAAAGATCTTTTAAAGAATCTGGAGTAACTTTTCCGGTTGCAGTGCCATTCAATTTAATAGTAGCTCCAGCAGGTGCTGAAGTTATAATAATTCCGCCTTTTTTAGCAGGTGTTGGTGTAACGGGGTTGTCAGTTGATTCATCGCAAGAAACAAAAATAAAAATTGCTGACAGAGTTAAAATTGACAAAATAAATTTTTTCATAATTCTTCTCCTTGATGATTATTGTAATGACAATTTAACATCGAATTTTCTTCCGCCGCTATTCAATGTAAATTTGCCTGTGAAAGTTTTTAAATCCGCAGAAAGAGTTCCTTCATAGGAACCAGCATCTTTTGAAGTTGATTGATCGGCAAACTTCATAGTAAGTTCTTTAGGATCGAAAGAACCTTTAATTTTCATAGTTAAAGGTTTTGCCCAATTTACAGTTGTTTCTCCTGTAAAATCTTTACCTTCTTGCTTTGCAACCAGCATAGTCATTGATTTATTATAGAAAGTTCCTTTCCAGACACCTTCAATACTCGGAACTTTTTCTTCTTTTGGTTCTTCAACTTTTGGTGGTTCTTCAGCTTTGGGCTGAGTTTGTTCAACCTGTTGAGGTGCTTTTGGTTCTGGTTGTTCTTCTTTTTTCTTACAACCACTTACAAGAATTACCAGAGCAAGTAAAATAATGCTAAGACTAAAAGGTCCAAACATTTTTTTTGTGTATTTCATTTTTTCTCCTTAATTATATAATTAGTAAACATTTGTACTTATATTCATAAATCAACTGGACAAAGTTATTAAATAGATATTAAAAACAAAAATTTCAAGACATAAAAAAACAGGACTTGTTAGGTCCTGCTTTTCAAATTTTTATTTTACTGTTTGTTTATTCATACCATGAAATAATTTCAAATCCTGTCGTTGTTGGGAATTTTGGTGGGGCAGTCCATAAAAATCGCTTATCAAATTTATGAATAAAACGATAACCTTTAACAGGATTTCCTCCCGAATAGGAAGCGGTTGCATAAGCGTCATTTCCAATTATTCCTCCCAAAATTCTCATATTATTTATTGTTGAGTAACCGCTATAATTTTCTACAACCAATCCAGAGTTTTGGGAATACATTGTAGCACAAATGTTTATATCCCCTCTTGAATTATTATAAGTTACTGTAATAGATTCATCTGCGACTAATCCAAGCATATCAGTTGAATTGGGATTTGTTCTTGGGTCACTATTATAAGTTATGCTGTTTTCGATATAGACATTGCCCATGCCATCGCCACCTTGTTTTCCAGTGACAATAGTAGCTTGACCATTCAACACTCCTTTAACTCTGACATTTCCTTTTCCAATATAAATAATTCCATTTGGGGCAAAAGAAGCCAGGGATTCAGTTGTTGGAGCAGACCATCCGTCCCAGCTATTTTTATTTTGTCCAATTTTTGTTCTATATGTCACTGTCCCGTTATTGTTAAATGTCAAATCAACTTCCATAAAAGACTTTGCTGCATTACTGCTTTCAAACAATTTTCCACCAGTAGTTGCTAGAGTTTTATAATCATTTGTATTCAAGTTTAATGGTATATTAACTCCCGTTTCATATCCACCATTAAAAACAGGATTACTTGGATTGTAATATTTGACAAGACTCTTTTTAGAAGTAGTTTTTCCTAGAAAGACGGGATTTCCGTAAACACCAAGATTATCATTTGTATGAAATGGTCCATCAAAGGTATCACCTGTTGCAGGATATGCGGTTAATTTAGAATAATAATTCCCAAACTTTGCAAAGCTGCTAGGTTGTATCATTACTTTTACTGTGTCTCTAAAACCATTATAAAGGGAAATTGAAGTTATTAACTTTCTATCTTTTGGTAAATCAGAAACAGTTACATTGATTGTTCCACCGGAAAAAGGAATATTAGTATAACCAGCGCTCCAGCCGGGGGTTTGATAAACTGCATTGCAGCCAATATTTGCACCACTTAAAGCAATGTTATTTGCCATTGTACTTGAATAATATCTTGTATAAACATCTAACGAAGAGGTGCTGTAGTTCAGTAACTGCATAGCATAAAACATAAGTATTGAACTCATTCCTAGTACTAATAAAACTGATCCTTTGCCAAACATAACTTTTATTCCTTTTTATCTTGAAGTTAAATTTCTTGAAGCAAGCCTTACCTGTCGCCAATAAGCTGTAGAATAATTCTGAGCGTAAGCATCTGGATTTTCAACCATTATAGAAACCTGCATAGTTGTTATTGCAGCAGGCGATGTAATCGGGTATGTAAGTTGGTTTCCCAACGCTCCAAAGTATTTTAATTGGAATACTGTTACATAACCAATACCTGAGGTAGAAGTAGGGCTTCCATTAATGTATCTGTATAAGATTTTATCTCTGGGATTTGTAGTGCCTGACAGCTCAGAAATCGGACCGCAAACAAAATAAACAGTATCCATTTGTCCGTTCAGGTCAACATCGCTAAAAAATCGTAATGAAGTTGAGTCTGCAGAGATAATTCCTCTTGTTGGATCGGGGAAATTATCTGGATTTGCACAATAACCAATTCTTCTTAAATCTCCTTCAACAGTTTCAATTACGTCAAGTAAGTTTGATTGAAGAATTAAATCTGAATTGTAATAGAAAAAATTACTTATAGTATTATCCTGGATTCTAAATAAAGTTAGAAGAAGAATTCCACCAATAATCATTGCCCCAAGTATATCAATCAAAGTAGTAAAACCCATAACTCCTCCATGTTACCTGAATTTCCAATAACTATAAATAGTATTAATTCTTATTGTATCTTTCATTGAGATACTTGAAACCTGTACAGTTAATTTTTTATGAAAGGTCTTTGAAGTTGTATTAACATCAGGTGTCCCAGGGTTAACATAATTAACATTACATCTAAGCCTGTAATGAGCAGACATTAAAGTTGTATCTAAGATTTGGAAATTATTCCAATCATCAAAATCATCAAATAAATTTTTGTTGGTTTCGCCAGCCTCGGGACCTAATGCAGTTGAAGCTGTAAGCCCAGAAGGAGTAATAAGCATACTATCTATGCTTTCTTCATCAAAAGCTTCTTTGCTTGCTTCTTCTATTACAGAAGTGGCAAGTGAAATAGCCGCCAAACCAAACTTGGAATTTTGCATTACATCCTGTGTTTGCAGTATTGTAAAATTAATTTTTGAAGCGGTCATTGTTAATATCATCAGTGCCGCTAAAGTCAGTAAAGATTGCCCCATATTCATAATGTTTCATCTCTTTTTATTATGTTTTTCAAAGATAATGCCAAAGTGTAAATAAAATCCAAGCAAATTTATAAATAAAGAATGAAAAAAAATACTATTACAAACATATATTATATCCGATTTAAGACTTTGTAACAAAAAGGGACTACCTTTCGGTAAATCCCTTTGCATAAGGAGCTACTATAGTTGGAAAAAACAACCTTAGGGTGTAACCAATGTAGGAGCTGCAGTTGTAATATCATTTGCTGTTACAGTAGTAACGACCTGGTAAACTTTTCCATCAGAATCTTGAACATTCCCTTTTCCTGTGATAGTAACAGAATTTGCTGCTACTACTGCTGTATAAGTTCCATTTGGATTTGAACTAAAATCTGAAGGGATTTCAAATCCAGTAAAGCTTCCGTTACCCCCAGCCAGAGCTGATGGTTTCTTAAAATATTGTTGGGCAAGTGAAGCAATATTCATATTGTCTGCAACAAGAGCATCTTTATTCGCTTCTACAGAGCTGGCTGTAAATAAATTTATTCCTACGACTATAGCTATTCCAACTATAATTACACCAAGTACAATTAAAAGAAGTTGCTGTTGGCCCATACATAATCCTTTTTTAATTTGATAAATGCATAAACCGTGCCCTAAAAACTAGTTGAAATTTTGGAAGTGAGATTAAAAATTTCTTAAGTGAAAAATTATTGTGACAATTATGACGTCAAATTTGTCGTTGATGTCAGTTTTTGTTTTTTTGTTTCCTGAGTGACTGCAATCGTCTCTGCAAAGTTCTTTCACTTATGCCAAGTATCGAAGCTGCCTTTTGAATGTTTCCATTTACTTCATTTAATACAAAACTTATATGTTTTTGTACAGCGTCTTCAATTGTAGATAATTCATTTTGATGGTTTACGGAGGGAAGAATATTTGCTTTATTACTTTCTGGTAAATAGAAAGTTGAAATAGAATCGTTATCTTTTGTTTTAGCAACAGAATTGTAAACAATGTTCTCAAGTTCGCGTATATTACCGGGGAAAGAATAGTTTTCAAGCTCAATCAATGCACGTTCTGCAAAACCGGTTATTGATTTATTAAATTTCTTTGAG
>CAZQSR010000081.1:8123-9264 GCA_964596145.1 uncultured Ignavibacteriaceae bacterium | reverse complement strand
TACTTTGCAACTCCGCCATACAATACATCGTGTATCAATGTTGACTTACCTGAACCGCTTACACCTGTAACACAGACAAATTTTCTCAATGGAATTTCTACATCAATATTCTTCAGATTGTTCTCTCTTGCACCTAATATTTTTATTGATTTAGAAGAACCGCTTCTCCTTACTGCAGGAACAGGTATAGCAAGTTTCCCTGATAGATATTTCCCCGTTAATGAAGCTTCATTGTTAATTATCTCTTCATAACTTCCTGTTGCAACAATTTCACCGCCGTTC
Source organism: uncultured Ignavibacteriaceae bacterium (assembly GCA_964596145.1). Classification (GTDB taxonomy): domain Bacteria; phylum Bacteroidota; class Ignavibacteria; order Ignavibacteriales; family Ignavibacteriaceae; genus CAZHVS01. Next base: position 8,982 of record CAZQSR010000081.1, on the reverse strand, counting down.
TGTCCGGCTTTAGGTCCCATATCTACAATTATATCAGCATCCTTCATCATCTCGGGGTCGTGTTCAACAACCAGCACACTGTTTCCAATATCTCTTAGGTTTTTTAATATCTTTATCAGCTTTGCATTATCGCGTGGATGCAATCCAATGCTTGGTTCATCAAGCACATACAAAGTTCCAACAAGTGAGGAACCAAGTGCGGTCGCAAGATTTATTCTTTGCGTCTCTCCGCCGGATAAAGTGGAACTCAACCTGTTTAATGTAAGATATCCAAGTCCAACATCGTTAAGAAAAGTTAGTCGTTTAATTATCTCTTTAAGAATTCTCTCTCCAACTTTCATATCGTATTCCGATAGCTGAAGATTTTTAAAAAACTCCAGTGCCGATTCAAGCGACTTCTCAACAATATCATTTATATCGTTGTCTGCTATTTTTACCTGCAACGCTTCTCTTCTCAATCTCGATCCTTTGCACGCCTGACAAGTTGTATATCCACGGTACTTTGCAAGCAATATTCTAACGTGAATTTTATATGTCTTCTTTTCCAGCTTTTCAAAAAACTCATCAATACCTGTAAACTCTTTTGTCCCTTTTCTAAGTAAAGATACAACATCACCCGGCAGCTCCCTGAATGGAATATTTACTGGTATGTTGTACTGTTTAGCTGCTCTAATAAGTTCTCGAAGGTACTGACTGTATTTTGGTGTTCGCCACGGTGCAATTGCTCCCTCAAGAATTGTCATGTTCGGATTCGGCACAACAAGATTCATATCAACACCAATTGTTTTGCTGAATCCCTGGCAAACAGGACAGGCACCAAAAGGATTATTGAAAGAAAAGAATCTTGGTTCAGGTTCTT
>CAZQSR010000081.1:0-8113 GCA_964596145.1 uncultured Ignavibacteriaceae bacterium | reverse complement strand
CAGCATTCATAAAACTTATTGAAGTGTGTTATCTCGTTTGTTTCGGTATTTATCAAAGTTAACCTGTCTTCACCTTCCTTAAATGTAGCTTCAATTGAGTCCGCAAGTCGTTCACGCATATTTCCGTGAGTTACTTTTAATCTTTCTATCACTACGTACAAATCTTTTTTAGATTTTGGAACTGTTGAAGTTTCGTTAAGGTCAACCATCGTATTGTTATAGTAAATCCTGAAGAATCCTCTCTTTTTAAGATAATCAATTTCCTCTTTTACTTTTCTCCCTGGATGATCGTGCAAAGGAAAAGCGAGATAGAATTTAGTCTCTTCCGGTTGCTGCTCTAAAAAATCACTTACCGTTCCTGTTGACGCTTTTGTTACCTGTTTGCCGCAGTTAAAACAAATGGTCTTGCCAATTCGTGAAAACAGTAATCTCAGATAATCATAAATCTCCGTAGTTGTTCCCACTGTTGAGCGTGTATTCTTTGAACCCGTTTTCTGTTCAATTGCAACCGCAGGAGCAATCCCCGTAATAAGATCAACATCCGGTTTGTTTATCCTCTCAAGAAATTGTCGTGCATAAGAAGATAATGATTCAACATAGCGTCTCTGTCCTTCAGCATAAATAGTATCAAACACCAATGATGATTTACCGCTTCCGCTTACACCCGTAAAAACTACCAGTTTATTTCTTGGAAGTTCCAGATCAACGTTTTTAAGATTATGCTCTCTTGCCCCTTTTACAATTATCTTTTTACCTGCAGAGGTACTATTTCCGTTTTTCATTTACACAATTGCTTTATGATGTTAAAAATAATTTACAAAGATAATAAATTGAATTATTCAATACGGTAGTATAAAAATGGCAAATAATTTTTAGTTAAATTCCAGCTGCGAAAATAAATCCATGCTTTTCTATGTAATTGTATGTGATTAATTTTAAACAACTCTTTTTCATTTTTCTAAAAGGAACATAATGAGCCAGTTAATAGCTGTTTTGGTAGTATTTACATCATTAGCTTTAATTCTTGGATTAATCAAACCGGGACTTGTCCTGTTCTGGGGTACAAACAGAAAGTGTAAACAGGTGTTGTTATTCTACGGTCTTTCTACAATTTTTCTTTTCATAATTTTTGCAATCATCTCAGAACCAAAAGAAGCATCTGAACTAAAATCCAAATCATTATTTCCTGTTCTTGTTGATAATAAATGGGGCTATATTGATTCCACCGGTAAAATAGTAATCGAACCAAAATTTCTTGCCGCAGGTGAATTCTTTGAAGAACTTGCTCTTATAGCGCAGGACGGAAAGTTTGGATTTATTGACAAAGAAGGGAAATTTGTTATTCAACCAAAATACAAAATGGCTTTTCAATTCAGCGAAGGTTTAGCTCTTGTTCTTGTTGATGACAAGTTTGGTTTTATAAATCAAAAGGGTGAAATGGTTATAAAACCTGAAGATTATATTATGCCAAATTCGATTTTCTCTTGTGGATTAACTGCCGTTTTTAAAAAGGATAATGTTGATGGAAAAATAAAAGCCGGATTTATGGATAAAGCCGGCAAAATAGTTATTCCTCCTCAGTTTGATGATGCTAAAGGGACAGAACAATTGCCATTAAGAATCTTTAACCAAAATATAGCCGCTGTTAAACTTGGCAATAAATATGGATTCATTGATAAAACGGGAAAGTTTGTTATTCAACCACAGTTTTCAAATGCATCGGTATTCTCAGAAGATTATGCCTCGGTTGGAATTGATTTCAAATCCGGTTTCATAAATAAAAAAGGTGAAGTTGTAATTAAACCGCAATATTCAGGAGCAAAAGATTTTTCAGAAGGATTGGCTCCCGTAATGAATGAAAATTTTAAGTGGGGATTTATTGATAAATCAGGCAAACTTGTAATTGATTTTAACTTTGACCTCGCTTATGGTTTTTCAGAAGGATTTGCAAGAGTCTTTACAGGGGACCTTTCATCGGGAAAGTGGACCTATATTGATAAAACAGGGAGAAATGTATTTAACAAATTCTTTGATGGCACTTCTGATTTTATAAATGGACTGGCAAAGATAAGAATCGGAAAAATTGCAGAAGGGCAATGGGGTTACATCAATAAAAAGGGAGAACTGGTATGGCAAACAAAAAAATAATGTCTTTTACAACTCTGGCAGAAATTACTTATTTCTTGCTTTCGTAAAGATTTTTTTCTAATTTTGCACAGCCACTGCGGAAAGCGGTGGTAATTTTTTTTAAATTTTTGAATCATTGAGAGATTATTGTAATGACTGAAGCGAATTTTGTATATCTGACGCAGGAAAGATTGCTCGAACTTGAAAAAGAACTGCGGGAATTGAAATCGAATGGAAGAAAAGAAATTGCTGCTAAAATTGCAGAAGCGCGCTCACATGGGGACCTTTCAGAAAATGCTGAATACGATGCAGCAAAAGAAGAACAGGGTTTGTTTGAACTTAAGATAAGCAAACTCGAAAATATTCTTGCAAGAGCAAGAGTGGTTGATCTTTCTCAGTTTGAAGATGGCACCATTCATATCCTCTCAACGGTTACAGTAAAAAACTTAAAAACGGATAAAGTGTTCGATTATTTCCTTGTTTCCCCTGAAGAAGCTGATTTCCAGACTGGAAAAATAGCGGTTACTTCACCGGTGGGACAAGCCCTGCTTGGGAAAAAATGCGGTGATAAAGTTGCCGTAAAAGTTCCTGCAGGTCTTACTGAATTTGAAATTCTACAAATAAAATAAAGTAATAATTGACTGATGAATCATATATAAAGTTAACTCTTGAGATAGCAAAAAAAGGAATTGGATATGTAAGCCCAAATCCATTGGTCGGATGTGTAATTGTAAAAAACAACAGGATTATTGGTGCAGGCTATCACGAGAAATACGGCGGCAATCATGCTGAAATAAACGCATTAAAAAATTGTTCTGAAAATGCTTCCGGCTCAACTTTATATGTAAATTTAGAACCCTGTTCACATTACGGTAAAACTCCTCCCTGTGCTGATGTTATTATTGAAAAAAAGATTAAACGCGTAGTTGTTGGTACTCTTGATATGAATCCACTTGTCAGCGGAAAAGGAATTCAAAAACTTTTAGAAAACGGTGTTGAAGTAAAAGTTGGTGTGCTTGAAAATGAATGCATTGATCTGAACCGCGTTTTTTTCAAATTTATTACAAAAAAAATTCCTTACATTACTTTAAAGACGGCTCAGACTTTAGATGGTAAAATTGCAGATGTGTACTATAATTCAAAGTGGATTTCTTCCCGCGAAGCAAGACGCTACGTGCATCTTCTTCGTTCAAAGTATGATGCGGTACTAATAGGCAGCGGAACAGTAAAAAAAGACAATCCAAGTTTGACTGTTCGTCTTACAGAAGGAAGAAATCCTAAAAGAATAATTATTGATTCCTGTCTTAATCTTAGCGTTAACCATAAAATTTTTAATTCAGAAAAAAATGTTTTTGTTATTACTTCTGATAAGTGTAAGACCAAAAAGAGAAAAATAAAACTTCTGGAAAAGCATGGCGTGCAGATTTTGTTTGCCAGAACAAATGGCAATAAATCTATTGATCTTTATGATGCAATGAAAGAGCTTGGTAAAAATAATTTCGCTTCAATTCTTGTAGAAGGTGGAAGCAAAATATTCACTTCGTTTGTAAGAGAAAATCTTTTTGATGAAATAAGAACTTTTATCAGTCCAAAACTTATGGGTGATGGTTTGCCCGTTCTTGGAAATATAGGTTTTTACGATATAAGAAAAGCTTTGAAACTCAGAATAAATAATTTTGAACGAATCGGGGACGATGTAGTTCTTGATTTGAGAAAGTAAGGTATGTTTACAGGTTTAATAGAAGAAACTGGAAAAGTAAAGGAAGTAAAAAAACAGGGAAAAGGAATCCGTTTAATCATTTCTGCAAAAAAAATTCTTGAAGATGTTAAAGTTGGAGATAGTATAAATATCAATGGTGTCTGCCAGACAGTCATTGAGTATAGTAAAGATTTTTTTTCCGTTGATACAATTGAAGAAACGATTAAAAAAACTACTCTTGGAAAGTTGCAAAAAGGAATTAAAGTTAACCTTGAAAGATCACTGCAGCCTTCTTCACGACTTGGCGGACATTTTGTACTTGGTCACGTTGATACCACGGGGAAAATTATTGAAATAAAAAAACTTTCCTCAAGTTATATGCTTACTATTAGTTTTCCTCTTCAATTCTCTAAAAATCTTATTCCGGTTGGCTCCATTGCTGTGGATGGAATTAGTTTAACTCTTGCAGAAGTTAAAGAAAACAATTTTACCGTTGCTATCATTCCTCATACCTGGCAGGAGACAAATCTTAGAGAAAAGAAAAAAGGTGATGAAGTAAATCTTGAGTTTGATGTGCTTGGCAAATATGTTGAAAAGATTCTTGGTGCAAAAGCAAAACCTTCTATGTCTGTAGAATGGCTTAAAGAAAAAGGATTCTGATTGAAAAGAATTTCGAAACAGGTTGAAGAAAAAGTTTTGAAGTTCATTAATTTGAATAAACTTATTAATGAAAAGGATAAAATTCTTGTAGCTCTTTCGGGAGGGGCTGATTCTGTTTTTCTGTTAAATTTCTTGCATAAGTATCTGAAGAAATTTAAAATTGAAATTTGTGCCGTTCATATTAATCATAATCTGAGAGGAGAAGAAGCCCGTGCAGATGAAAAGTTTTGTTCCAATATTTGTAAAAAACTTAACATAAAATTTATTTCTCTTTCTTTTGATGTAACAGGTTATTCAAAACAGAATAAAATATCGATTGAAGAAGCAGGAAGAATTCTCCGGTATAAAACTTTTGAAAATATTTTGAAAGAACAAAATTTTAATAAAATTGCCACAGCTCATAATCTTAATGATAACACTGAAACATTTTTTCTTAATCTAATAAAAGGAGCAGGAATTAAAGGTTTAAGCGGCATTCCCGCTGCCCGGCAAAACATTATAAGACCAATACTAAACATTCCAAAAGATGAGATACTTCTTTATCTTAAAGAAAATAAAATAAATTACTGCACAGACTTATCTAACAACGAGAATATTTATCAAAGAAATTTTTTACGTAATGAAATTCTTCCCGCTTTACGAAAACACTTGAATCCTAACCTTGATAATAGTATTGCAAACACATCTGTTTTCCTTAAGGATGTTTATAGCTTTTTTGAAAAAAATATTCTTAACAGGATAATTAAAAAAATTGTTACTGTTGATGCGGCGAGTATTTTTATTGTTCTGACCAAATTTAGAGAACTGGGTTTAGAAGAATCACTAAAAAAAGAAGTAATAAGAAGAATTTTAATTCAATACTTCGCATTTGAACCGAACTATATTCAGGTTACTGCTGTTTTGGGATTAATGCAAAATCAAACAGGAAAAAAAATTAAGCTTGGTGAGAATTTATTTGCTTATAGGGAAAGAGATAAGTTAGTAATAACAAAAAATCAAAACGTTGAACAGGAAGAGATAAAAATTTCATCTGGTAATTCTGTTAGATGTTTTGGAAAAATTTTTTCAATAACTTCTGTAAAAAGTTCAGATGTAAAATATGGGTTAAAAAAAAATGTTGAGTTTATCTCGGGAGATAATTTATTAAAGGAATTTATAATCAGAAGATGGAAAGAAGGCGATCGCTTTTTCCCGCTTGGAATGAACCAATCTAAAAAAGTGAGTGACTTTCTCTCAGACATAAAAATCCCATCCTACCAAAAAAAAGAACAAACTGTTCTTGTTAATAAAAATAAAATTGTCTGGATTACTGGATTAAGAATCGATAACCGTTTCAGGATTAAATCAACAACAAAATCATTTATTAAACTGGAAGTAGAAAATGGATAAAATAATTGTCGGAAATGAGACCTTCGTTCCTTTCCTCTCTGAAGAAAAAATTCAGGCAAGAATTAAAGAAATTGCTTTACAGCTTGAAGAAGATTATAGAAATAAAGTTCCAGTATTCATAGGAATACTGAACGGATCTTTTATTTTTATGTCAGATCTTGTAAAAAATTATAACAGCGATTGTGAAATAGATTTTTTTAAGCTTTCAAGTTATGGCGATGCAAAAATATCTTCTGGAAAAGTCAAATTATTAAAAGAACTTAACTGCGATGTGAACGGAAGAGATTTAATTATTGTTGAAGATATTGTTGATAGTGGTCTTTCAATTAAGTTTATGGAAGAACTCATCTCGGGGCATAATCCGGCTTCAATGAAAGTTGTATCGTTGCTGGTTAAGCCCGATAGCCTTAAATATGATGTGAAAATTGATTATATTGGATTTCAGATTCCAAGTAAGTTTGTAATAGGTTATGGTTTAGACTATGCACAAAAGTACAGAAATCTCAAATCAATCTATGTCTTAAGTGAATAAAAATACTATTAGAGTTTTATATGGATGAAAAAGGAAATAAAAATTTAAAAATACCACGTGGTAATCCCAACAAACCGGATGATAATTTTGACTGGTCAAAAATAATAAGAATGGTTTTTGGCTGGGGGGCTGTAATTGTTGCCGCTGTAATTGTTATGCAGCTTTTTAAAACAGGTACTCCAACTTATGTAGAAATAAGCTATAAAGAATATGTTAAACTTCTTGATGAAGACAAAATAAAAAAAGCTAATGTAGCAAAATCGGATATTAACGATTATTACTTTCAGGGAGAATTAAAAGCTGAAGAGTTTATTAATATAAACGGAAAAGAAGTTAAGGTAAGAAATTTTTCTGTTTACCTTCCCGAACCTGTTGTTAAAGAACAGGAAGCAATATGGAAACAAAAAGGGATTAATTATTCATTTGAAAAGCAATCAAGCGAGTGGCTTAATATGCTCCTTGGTATGATTCCATGGCTGCTTTTAATCGGTGTGTGGATAATCTTTATGCGTCGAATGCAAGGCGGTGGAGCGGGTGGTTCGCGTGGTATTTTCAGCTTTGGTAAAAGTCGCGCTAAGTTGATTGGGCAGTCAGCAAATAAAGTTACATTTAAAGATGTTGCTGGTGCTGACGAAGCTAAAATGGAGTTGCAGGAAATAATTGAATTCTTAAAAGAACCTTCTAAGTTTCAAAGACTTGGTGGAAGAATTCCGAGAGGTGTATTGTTATTAGGCTCTCCCGGAACCGGCAAAACCCTTTTAGCAAGAGCAGTTGCCGGGGAAGCTGGTGTTCCTTTTTTTTCTATAAGCGGTGCCGATTTTGTTGAAATGTTTGTTGGAGTTGGTGCAAGTCGTGTTCGTGATTTGTTTGAACAAGGAAAACGTAATGCTCCCTGTATTATTTTCATAGATGAAATTGATGCTGTTGGGAGACAGAGAGGTGCAGGACTTGGCGGTGGACATGATGAACGTGAACAAACTCTCAATCAACTTCTTGTTGAAATGGATGGATTTGAACAAAATAGTGGTGTAATTATTATCGCTGCTACTAATCGTCCTGATGTACTTGATCCTGCATTGTTAAGACCAGGAAGATTTGATCGTCAAGTTGTTGTTGACCGTCCCGATGTTAAAGGACGCGAGGGAATTCTTAAAGTTCATACAAGAAAAATTCCTCTTGGTAAAGATGTGGATTTACAGGTTCTTGCAAAAGGTACTCCCGGACTTGCAGGTGCTGAACTTGCTAACCTTGTTAATGAGGCAGCCCTTCTTGCGGCTCGCAAAAACAAAAATGACGTAAACATGGATGATTTTGAAGAAGCCAAAGATAAAGTAATGATGGGAATGGAACGAAAAAGTCTCATTATTTCTGATAATGAAAAGAAGACTACTGCGTACCACGAAATTGGACATGTACTTGTTGCAAAGCATCTTCCTGATGCAGATCCTGTGCATAAAGTTACAATTATTCCAAGAGGAAGGGCTCTTGGTGTTACAAGCTATCTGCCCGTAGATGAAAAGCATACTTATTCAAAAGAATATCTTGAAGCAATGATTACTTATGCTCTTGGCGGAAGAGCGGCGGAAAAGCTGGTATTTAATCACTACACAACAGGTGCAGGGAATGATATTGAGAAAGCAACAAAAATTGCACGTAAGATGATTTGTGAATGGGGACTGAGCGATAAACTTGGTCCATTAATTTAT
>CAZQSR010000080.1:0-9280 GCA_964596145.1 uncultured Ignavibacteriaceae bacterium | reverse complement strand
TGAGGCCGCGCTTGTTGAAGGTGTAAGAAAAGGTGTGAGCGATATTCATTTTGTCCCCAAATCAAATAAATCTACAGATATTGTTTTTCGTCTTGATGGAAATCTTCAGCTATGGCATACACAGGAAAATACTTCGCCGGAAGCTGTTATTGCGGTAGTAAAAGATCGTTCAAAGGGACTTGATCGTTTTGAAAGAGAAAAAGCTCAGGACGGTTTTATTCAGCGAGAAATTGATGGTCATATTATTCGCTTTAGAGTTTCTGTCCTTCCTATGGTCGGAACTGAGTTAAAGAACAAATTTGAAAGTATTGTTATAAGAATTCTTGATGATAGAAAAGTTATCAGAGATCTTAATCTTTTGGGTTTAACAGGTTATGCGAAATCTGCTTTTGAAAAGGCTATAAGACAACCTCAGGGGATGGTAATTCTGACAGGTCCAACCGGAAGCGGAAAAAGTACTACTTTGGTTGCAGCTTTGTACCAGGTTATTGATCCAACAGTAAATACACTTACAGTTGAAGATCCTGTTGAATATGTAATTGAAGGTGCCCGACAATTAAAAATTGGTCATAAGATGAATTTTGAACAGGCGATAAGGGCTATTCTAAGACACGATCCTGATATTGTTCTTGTAGGTGAAATGAGAGACAAAGAAACTGCTGAAGTTGCTATTAAACTTGCCAACACAGGGCACTTGACTTTTTCAACTCTCCACACTAACGATGCTCCAAGTGCTGTAGCACGTCTTTATAAAATGGGAATTGAACCATTCCTTATTGCTTATGCAATTAATATTATTGTGGCACAAAGACTTATTCGTAGGCTTTGTCCAAACTGTAAGCGTAAAGTAACTAAACTTGACGAAGAACTTCTGATAAGCCTTGATCAAAAAATAGAAGACTGGATTAATTATCCAATTTATGAGCCGGTTGGTTGCGAGAAATGTTTTAACTCTGGTTATAAAGGTCGAATTGCAATTCATGAAGCATTATATTTTTCAAAAGATTTGCGCAGAATAATTTTAAAATCAGGCTCTGAAGTTGATGAAGAACAGATAAGAATACAAGCAAAGAAAGATGGAACATTAAATTTACGTGAATGTGGTTTTGAAAAAGTAAGACTTGGTTTAACGTCTATTGAAGAAGTTATTGCTGGAACATCTGAAGATTAATTTTTTACAGCATAAAATAATTTTGTAACTTGCATTTGTAATAGAAAATCAACTGATAAATTTTTGAATGATTGATGATATCAGGAAAATAATTGAAAAATTCTTAACAAGAGTCCCACCTACATATAGAGGGCAGGACAGAGTCGGATATTTTATTGATAAGTTCGAATACTTCACTCTTGAAGATCGTCTTTTATTTCAGAAATTTTTTGATAAAGTACTGACAACAATGATTGACCGCGAAGCCTCGGATCTTGAATTTGGCGGCTTTGGTACTGATGGATATATTTGGTTTAGAACTTATGGTAAAAAAGAAAGAGCAAATGAATTATCTCGCTTTCGACTTGATGAACTCGCAATTTTAATTATTAATCTCTTGAATGAAAACCAGAGAAGATATCTTGTTGTAACTAAGAGTATAGATTTTAGTTATACTTTTCTTTATGAACGCAGAAATGAGAACATTAGATTTAGAGCAACTTGTTATTTTGATCTTGATCATCTTGCTCTTAATATGAGAATGATCAATCCCACTATTCGGCCAATTGAATCATTAGACTTCAATCCAAACGTTATAAAAGTTTTAAGTCACTCATACATAAAATTTGGATTAACATTAATAACCGGAATAACAGGTTCAGGAAAGTCAGCGACACTTGATTCAATAATTGACTACCATAATAAATTTGATCCTGCCCATATAGTAATAATTGGCTCGCCAATTGAGTATGTTCATAAATCCGGCGTATCCATTGTTCGTCATAGGGAAGTTGGAAGAGATGTGTTGTCATTCAAAGATGGTGTTGTTCAATGTTTAAGACAGGATCCTGATATAATTGTTATTGGTGAAATGAGAGATCCTGATACAATAATGGCAGCTCTTGAAATTACCGATACTGGTCATAAAGTTTTTTCAACTTTACATACTTCATCTGCAGTTGAATCAATCGATAGAATAATTGCAGAAGTACCTTCTGTTGAACAGGAAAGAGTACGTAACAGGCTTGCCGATATTCTTACATGTGTTGTTTCTCAAAAGCTTGTACCAACTGTGAACAACAAATTAGTGCTTGCAAAGGAAGTACTAATTGTTACCTCAAGTGTTAAGGCTGCAATTAAGAATAACAATACCGGCGAAATTTATATGATGATAAACCAGGGTGGTCAGTATGGAATGATCACTATGGAACAGGATTTGAAGAGACTTTATTTGTCAAAAAAGATTACATTAGAAAATGCAATTGCGTTTGCAAACAACAAAGTAAGGATGCAGCAAATATTATCTGCATAAAAATATGAAACCATTAGTTTGTATATATTGTGAAGGTAATGACACTAAAATAGCAGTGTTATCAAAAGAAAATGGCACCATAAAACTTTCGCGTGCTGCTTCTATTGATGTACTTCGGGCGGCCCAATCTATAAATGAAACTAATAATCAGGGAAATTTATTAGATACAGCTGCTGGTTTAACATTAGATACTCAGGGTTCGGGAATCGCTTCTACTTCAGAAACTGTATTTGAAAGTCTTGCAAGTGCAGAATTGTCCGGAATAAAACTGCATCAACATCATTTTATAACTGCTTTAACAGAACCATCAATTTATTATCAGGTTGTCTCTGGCAAAACTATTGCTGAATCTTCAACCGTAGAAGAAACGATTGAAAAAGGGAAAGGCAAGAAAAAGAAAAAGATTGATGTAAAAAATTATGGCTCAATTGAGTTATCATCTGGACAAAAACTCTCCGCTCACTTATCTGAAGATGTAAATTGTTTTAAGGCTATTTCGGGACTGGCTCAGTATAATCACAAAAAATATTATAAAATAGTTTCTGTCAAAAGTGCTGAAATATCTCTTGCTCGTTATGTGGCAAAATCTAAAAAATTTTTTCCAGATGATTATTCTTTAATTGTTTATATCGGGAAAGAATATAGTAAACTTATCTTTCTCCATGGAAGAAAGTTGAAACACATTGGGGCTACACTTGACGTCGGGACATCGAATCTACATACATACGATGTTTATTTTTCAAAAATTCTTCTAGAAATGGAAAATGGTCAGATACCAAATCTTGATAACATAGTAGTATGTGGAGAAGATGATTCTGAAAATTTAATACTTTCATTCTATGGCACTTTTCCCGAAGCAAATGTTAGCCGGCTTGAATTTGAAAATATTAATGTTAGCGGACTTCCTGAAGATGTAAGAACTAAAATTTCCTCCTTCGCTGTTCCTATCGCTGTAGCAACAGAATATTATGAAGAACTTGCAAAAGAATTTGTGGGAATCAATCTTCTTCCTGACTATATAAAAGAAGAGCAAAAATTCTTTCAGTTTGGTTGGCATGGTTATCTTGTGCTTCCATTACTGTTTATTACTGCTTTTTATATTACTTATCAGATTTTGTCAAATCAATTGAAAATAAATAAACTTAAGAGTGAAATTGCGGTGCAGGAAGATTTGAAACAACGCAATATGCAATTGTTAACTCAAATAGAGGCACTTGATGCACGTATAAGTAATTTTGATCAGACACAAGCTATACTTGATACACTTGCAAAAGGAAGTGAAATATGGGGGGGGGCACTTGAAAAAATTTCTGATTTTTCTGCTTCCAAAAAATGCTTGTGGACACGAATTCTTGCTATTAAAGAAGAAGATATTATTAGTCTTGAAGGACATTCGCTTAATAAGTTTATCCTGACTGACTTTGCATCAAAAATAGATTCTGCAACTTTAAAGAATATCAGCTATGATCCTATTAAAGAGAAAGATGCTTATAGATATGTACTAAATTTCAAATTATCAGGTTTAACAAAAATACCGGAATGAACAGAAAAATTAAAAATACGTTAGCTCTTGTTGGTGTTTTAATATTACTTGCTGTGCTGGGTTTCGGTTATATTTTTATTTTTCAGAAAACAAGTATAAAACACAAAACGGAAGAGCTTAATAATCTTAAAGCAGTTGTATATGATCCCGAAATACTAAACCAGCAGCTTCAGGAAAGAATATTGAAAGCAGCAACTCTTGACTCAGTGCTTGCAGCAAGAAAATTCAATATACCTCAAAACTTATCTACATTAAAATTTTTCGATTTCATTAACTTAATTTCTACAAAACTTTCTTCCGATGCTAAGTTTAACATAGAATATATTGATACAAGACCGGATAAAGATTTTTATTTGCATCAATATAAATTAATAGGAGTAGGTTCTTTTAATGATGTTTATCAACTTGTTTATGCAATTGAACAAAGTAAAGAATTGAAAAAAGTTAAGAATTTAAATCTTAGTAATTATGTTTTGGCACAGGAAGGAAAGTTACCAAAATTCCTGGTTAATTTTCAGATTACTGCTGCAGTATATTTTTCAATGGACAACAGGTTTGCAGTTTCTGAGTATAAGGAAAATAATTTAAATGCAAGAAAATTGTATGATGTTTTTTATCCATTAATTAGGACTGAAATTCCACCAAATCTTGAAGGTCTTCTGGATGTGCAGGGAGCAAGATTGCTCGCTATTGTACCCGAAGGAGCTTTTATTACTGACATTAAAGGAAATTCATACTTGTTGATGGAAGGTGATGAAGTTTATTTAGGATATCTTACAAAAATTGATACAAAAAATTATAAGGTAAGATTTATATTAAACAAAGGTGGTATAGTTGAAACCATTGACCTTCAATTAGAAAAAGAAATTATAAGTAAAGAATAAGAGTTTCATTATGGAAAAGATATTTAAAAGTTTGCTTTTAATTTTGTTTGTAACGACAATTTCATTTGCGCAGCAAGGTGTTGAAAAAATGTTGAACGAATATACCCGTCCGGATGAAGTTGTCTCTATGTCTGCTAATCTTCCTTTTAACCAGGCGATTGAACTTATTAGCAAGGTTAGCGAAGTAAGAAAAGGAAAGAAGATTGTTCTAGGAGTAGAAAGAGTTCTTCCTATTGGCGTTGAAATTAAAAATATGCAATACGAAAAAGCACTGATGATTATAGTTCAGTATGCCAATCTTATTATGGAAGAACGTGACGATCTTATTATTATCAAGAAAAAAGTTGAGATTGTTTCTGACAAAACAAAAGATAACTTTGCTGAAATAGATGCACGTGAAGTAAGAATCTCAGCAATATTTTTTGAAGCTGATATTGAAGGTTTAAAAGAACGCGGAATAAATTGGCAATTCCTTTTAAGCAAAAAAGGATTTGATATTGGAACAGGATTGACTTCTACAGCAACTTCTAACGCTTCTACCGATGGAACGAGCAGTAATTTTAGTGTCAATACAAGTTCCGAATTTGGCATGGGCTCCTTTTTTGGAGAGGCTTTAGCATTATTTAAGTTTATTGAAAGTGAAAAACTGGGAGAAGTCATTGCAAGTCCAAATATAACCGTAAGAGATGGACAGGAAGGAAAAATTCAGGTTGGCTCTGATTATTCTATTAAGCAAAGAGATTTTGCCGGTAATGTTACAGACTTTTTCTTCCAGACAGGTTCTATTATAAATGTGACTCCTCACGTTTATGTTGCTGATGGAATTCCTTATACTTTGTTGCATCTAAGGGTAGAAAGAAGCACTGGAATTCCTGGTGAAGTTAGTACTGAAATCAGAAAAACCTCTGCAACAACGCAGGTATTGATGCTTGATGGAGAAGAGACAGTTATTGGTGGTTTGTTTTTGAATGATGAAAAAACAGAAAGAGTTGGAATTCCGTTTTTAAAAGATTTACCCTGGTGGGTTTTAGGAATACGTTATCTGGCCGGTGCGGATAAAATAACTGTAACAAAAAAAGAACTTGTTATTCTCATTAAAGTTGAACTTCTTCCAACACTGAAGGAGAGACTTGCTAATCCTAACTTTGATAACAAAATTAAAAATGAAATACAGAATTACAAGGATAAAATAAAATACTATAAATTCGAAAATCAGAACTAATTGTGAATTGATATGGAAAGAATTTTAATTGTTGATGATGATATAAGCCTTTGTAAAGTTTTGCAGGAAGAGCTTGTTGAAATTGGATATACAACGCATTTTGTAAATGGTGCTGATGAAGCATTCGCTTTTATTAAAGAAAATAAAATTGATTTAATGCTTCTCGATTTAAAAATGCCCGGAAAAGATGGTTTTGATGTTTTACGTGAATTTGAAAACAAACAGGTTGATTTTAAAATTATAGTACTAACTGCATATGCGGATGTTAAAAGTGCAATTGAGGCTACTAGAATGGGTGCTGCGGATTTTTTAAGTAAACCGTATGACTTTGATGAATTGCTTATTACTATTGCCCGCGTTTTGCAAAAAGACAAATAAATGAAAATAAGTTTCCGCATTATTCTTATAAATTTTGCGATTGTTGTTTTAATTCTTGGTGGCTCCGGAATCGCATTTTATTCGATAATGTTTAATGTTTTAACTTCTCAACAATCAAAACGTCTTTTAAAAGCTTCAAATGATTTCCTTTTTTTTCTGCAGCAAACCGTACAGGATGCCGATGAATCCTTTAATCTTATTAATGATGAAAAACTAAAGAAAAATTTCAGTAATATCTCTAACCTTGGCGCCAGCCTTGATTTTTTATTCAAAATATCAGATGATTCATTAATTTATCCAAATAATATTTTTTACAAAAAAAACAGTGTTAATTATAATGGTGATGTTGTTACTCATGAAGAATTTATAAAAAACAATCCGTTTATAATTATTAAAAGTTATAAAATCAATTCACGACAATCTTACTATTATGGAATTGTGCTTTCGAAAATTCTTCTGAATTCTATTGCAAAAAAGATAGATGCAGATATTGCGGTTTTTATAGATGATAATTTTGCAGAGTATTCAAACGAAGAAGTAAATCAGAAGTTTTTTTATTCACTTAACAAAGGTTATGATTTTCTAAAACTCAAAGGTAATTTTGATATTTACTCAGAAAGTGCGGGAAATATTTATTTTCTTGCTACCATGTATAGAATTAAAGATTATTCTCCCGCCGGGAAAAAAATTGCAACCATAATTTTTTCTACTTCTGATGAGACGGCAAAATTAAGGGATAGCATTGGCGATATTCTTATTATTCTTGGAATATCCAGCGTTTCTTTATCATTAATATTAAGTTTACTCTTCACTTCCAAAATTAGAAAACAAATCGCTCAGCTAAATGAAGCAACCGAGATTACTAAATCTGGAAAGTTTAATAATCGCATCGAAATGAAAAGCAATGATGAGCTTGGAGATTTAGCAAGAGCATTTAATAATATGCTTGATGAATTAGAACGTAAAGAAAAATCGGAACATGAGTACGCTGATTTTATTACTCTTATTAATCAGAACCCATCATTAGGACAAATAGCTGATGCAGCATTGAATAAAATAATCAATACTACAGGCTCAAATGTTGGAGCTATTTATCTTGTTGAAAAAGATAAAATTGTTTTTGTTTCATCATATGGAATTGAAAGAGAGCACTTCAATAAAAAATCTGCAAATGAGTTTTATAAGCTAGCGATTCAAAAATGTGAAACGATAGAAGTGAAATTCGATTCGGATTATCCAACTGTTTCAACAGGGTTAATAAATTTTGATATTAAATATTTATTGATCCTTCCAATTATCTATAACAACAAAGTTATTGCAATACTTGAACTTGGTTCTGTAAATCAGCTTGGTGCTGATGTTAAGATCTATCTTGAAAAAATTAAAGAACAACTAGCAATTGGCATTACAAATGCAACCGCTTTTCATCAGCTCGAAAGACTTGTTGATGAATTAAAAAACCTGAATGATCAATACCAGAAACAAAATCTTCAGATTACTCAACAAAATGAAAGTCTTGTTGAATTACATAAACAACTACAGGAAAAAGCTATTGAACTGGAGATTCAAAAAAAACGAGCAGAAGAATCGACAATACTCAAATCCCAATTCTTAGCATTAATGTCTCATGAATTAAAAACTCCGTTGAATGCAATTCTTGGTTTATCGGAATTAATATTAAGTGAGGGAATGCTTTCAGAAAAAAATTCGGAGCGACTTTCGGTTGTGGTTAAAAGCAGTAAAAGATTGATGAATCTTATTAACGATATTTTAATATTTTCAAAAATTGAAGCTGGTAAAATCGAAGTAAGAAATGAAACTTTTTTACTGGATGAAATTTTACAAGAAATAAAAACAACTTTCTCGCCAATTGCATCTGAAAAAAACATAAAACTGCTAATTCAAAATGAAGTTGATAATAACTTGTCAATTAATTCCGACAAATCAAAAATTCTCCAGTTGTTGTTTAACTTAATTGATAATGCTATTAAATTTACAGAAGAAGGATTTGTTAAGTTATCAATTGAAAATAATAATGACAGCCACCTGATTATTACGGTACAAGACACGGGAAAAGGAATTTCAGAAAAAGAAAAAGAATTTATTTTTGAAGAATTCAGACAGGGAGATAGTTCTACCACAAGACGTTTTGGTGGAAGCGGATTGGGATTATCTATTTGTAAAAAGTTTGTCGATTTACTGAATGGAGAAATCTCAGTAATAAGTAATGAGGGCAAAGGCTCCGAGTTTATTGTTAATATCCCTGTCGCTTTCATCAATGAATTTGAAAAAGAAGAAGTAGAACCAAAGAAAAGATCTGAGAATGTTGATTTTGATAAAGTTGAAATAGAGGTGGTTGGGAATAATCGTTCGTTCTCACCTATATTAATTGTTGATGATGATCCGTCTAGTTTATTTACATTGAATGAAATAGTAGAAAAAGCAGGTTACAATACTTTAATTGCAAAAAATGGAAAAGAATGTCTTGAGGTTCTTGAAAATATAGAACCGGGATTAATATTATTAGACATTATGATGCCGGTAATGGATGGTTTTCAAACTATTCAAAAGATTAAAGCAAATAAAAGTTTAGCTTCAATTCCGGTTATAGCTGTCTCAGCAAAAGCGATGTCTGAAGATAAAAGAATTGTATTAAAATATGGTTTTGATTCATTCATTTCAAAACCAATAAATGCTCAGGATGTTATAGAGCAGATTTTGAAATTTTATAAACGAAAGCATCTATGAAAAAAATATTGATTGTTGATGATCATCCCACAAATATTCTTAT
>CAZQSR010000079.1:0-9470 GCA_964596145.1 uncultured Ignavibacteriaceae bacterium | reverse complement strand
TTACTTGGATTAATGGTTATCTGGTGGGTTACCGAACCTATACCAATACCGGTTACTGCGTTTCTTCCTGCAATTATTCTCCCTGTATTTCATGTTATTGGTTTTAGTGAAGGGAAGATTTTTTTCTTTAATGTAAAAAATGTGCTTGTAAATTATGCTCATCCGGTTATTTATCTTTTTTTTGGTGGATTTGTTTTTGCAGCTGCAATACAAAAATGGAATCTTGATAAGAGATTTACGTTGTTTATTCTTACGAGAGGAAAGATTGCACAAAACCCCAAATTAATAATTCTTGGAATGATGTCTGTTTCTGCGTTTATTTCTATGTGGATGTCAAACACTGCAACTACAGCCATGCTTCTTCCAATCGGCTTGGGCATTATTGCACAGGCGGGTTTATCAAAAACAGAGAATAATTTTGGCAAAGCTCTTATGCTTGGTATAGCATGGGGAGCTTCTATTGGAGGTGTTGGAACAATTATAGGCACGCCTCCAAACGGGATTTGTGTTTCGATATTGAATAACGCTAAGGTTGCTTCCATTTCCTTTTTTGATTGGATGAAGTTTGGTGTGCCATATGTTTTATGTGTTATTCCTTTAGCCTGGTTTATTTTAATCAAAGTATTTCCTCTGGAAATTAATAAAATTGAACTTGGGAATGAAATGCTCCTGATTGAAAAAAAGAAATTGGGTAAACTTACAAAACCTGAAAAACAACTTTTAATTCTGTTCGTTTTTGTTGTAATACTCTGGATTACAGGTTCATTCTGGAAATATATTTTTCCGTCGGAAATTTTTTCAAGATTAGAATGGATAGATGAAAACGTTATTGCACTTTTAGGCGCAATTCTAATTTTTACAGTACCTGTGGATTTAAAGAAAAATGAATTTTTGCTAACCTGGAAAGATACAAAATTTGTTGACTGGGGAACATTAATTCTATTTGGTGGAGGAATTGCCCTTAGTGATGCCATGTTCAAAACAGGTATGGCAGAATGGATAGCATCAATTTCGGTATATTTTGCCGGTTCATCTTCCACACTTGTACTGGTTATAATCGTTGTTTTTATGATGGACTTTTTAACAGAAGTAACTTCAAATACAGCGGTTACTTCTATGATGATTCCAATAATTATTTCAATTGCAAATGGTGCAGGTGCAAATCCTGTTGCAGTATCAATTGCAGCTAGCGTAGGAGCTTCTATGGCTTTTATGATGCCTGTTGCTACACCACCAAATGCACTTGTTTACGGCACAGGTAAAATTAAAATTACAGATATGATTAAAGCTGGTTTTATCCTTGATTTAATTGGTTGGATAGCAACAATTATCATTATCTATTTGTTTGCATATGAAATATTTGGAATTATCTCTTTTTAATTTTTATCAATATTGACCTTAAAATTTTCTCATAACTAAATGAAACCGTGGTTAAAAATATTATCGCTGACTTTGATTACAATAATTATCATTCTCTTAATTGGAGGAGTAATTTTTTACAAAATGATTACTTCTTCTCTTCCGGATTATAGTGGCGAGTTAAAATGTAAAGGACTTAAAAATTCAGTTGAAATTTATTTTGATGATTATGCCATCCCTTATATAAAAGCATCTAATGAAGAGGATGGAGCTTATGCTCTTGGCTATTTACACGCGAGTGAAAGAATGTTTCAAATGGATTTTATACGTCGTGCCGGTGAAGGAAGACTTAGCGAAATTCTTGGTGAGCAAGCAGTTCCTTTCGATAAAATGTTTTTGACAATTGGCTTTAAAAGACTTGCAAAAGATTTTATCGCAAAAGTTAATCCAACAACTAAAAAAATGTTAGCCGCCTACAGTCGCGGCGTTAACGAATATTTAAGTAAAAATAAAAATAATCTTCCACCAGAATTTGATCTTCTGAATTATGAACCATATAAATGGACACCGGTACACAGTTTAATTATTATTAGAATGATGGCTTGGGATTTAAACATAAGCTGGTGGACGGATTTTGCATATACAATGCTCATTCAAAAAATAGGTGAAGAAAAAGCAAAAAAAATTCTTCCGGATTTTCCTGAAAACGGACCATTTATTATTCCAGCCAACCTGGATAAACAATCCAAAATTAATTTATCATTTATTGAAACGAACAGAGAGTTTAGATACTTTGTTGGGTTTAATGGAACGCATATTGGTTCAAACAATTGGGTCGTAAATAATATTAAATCTTTAACAGGAAAACCAATTATAGCAAATGATCCTCATCTTGGATTGCAAGCACCGGGCAAGTGGTATGTTGCAATAATTCGTGCTGGTAACTGGAATGTCGAAGGTGTTACTTTACCGGGTGTGCCAGCAGTTGTTATTGGAAAGAATAAAAATATTTCCTGGGCGCTAACAAATGTAATGGCTGATGATGCTGACTTTTATTTTGAAAAACTTGATTCGTCAGGTAAAAAGTATTTTTTCGATAATAATTGGAATGACTTAATGATAATTTATGATACCATAAGGATTAAAAATTCTATTCCATTGGTACATAAGATAAGAATGACTCATAGAGGACCAATTATTTCGGGTATTCATCCATATAAAAGTTTTTATCCGAATAGTTATGATGTAAATCTTAATATTAGTATGTGCTGGAATGGCAATTATTTTAGTGATGAATATCTTGCATTTTATAAAGTAAACACGGCAACTAACTGGAATGATTTCAAAACAGCTGTAAACTTTTTTGCTGTGCCCGGACAAAATTTTGTATATGCTGATAATAACAATAATATTGGTTATATCTGTGGGGCTCGAATTCCTATAAGAAATTCTAATTCACCGACTTTTATTTTTGATGGAACAAATAATACGAATGATTGGAAAGGATTTGTCCCATATACTGAGTTGCCTGTGCTCTTCAATCCTTTACAAAATTTTATCGCAACTGCAAACAACAAAGTTCAAAAGAACTTTTCCTATCATATTTCTAATATATGGGAGCCTTCTTCACGGATTGAAAGGATTAATGAATTACTGAAATCAAAAGAGAAACACTCAATCAAAGATTTTCAGAATTATCAAACAGATTTTATTTCGCCTTTTGCAAAACAAATTGTTCCCTATATAGTTGATGCTTTCAAAGATAAACAGATAACTGATGAAAATCTTAAAGAAGCCATTACTCAACTAAAACAATGGGAAGGGAACATGGATGCTTTCCTTGTTGTTCCCTCAATCTATGCTGTATTTCTCGAAAAATTTTTATATAATACTCTCGAAGAAAATTTAGGCAAAGATTTATATAATGAGTTCTGTTTTGTGCCAAATGTATTTTATAGAACAATACAAAAAATTATTGTTGAAAACACTTCAGATTTATTTGACGATATTTCTACAAAAAAAATTGAAACAAGAGATGATATTATCAGGAAATCGCTTTCAGATGCACTTACTGAACTAGAATCAACATTAGGGAAAAATATTAGAGAATGGCAGTGGGGAAAACTTCATTCATTGACTTTTCATCATTTTTTTAGCGGGCAGAATAGTATGCTGGATAAAATTATTAATATTGGTGAGTACGGCATTGGTGGTGATGGGACAACTTTATTTAACACTGAATATTCTTTTGCAAGGTATGAGGTTCCCAATACTTCTCTAAAATCTAAACCATTTGAGAATAATCTTGGACCTTCAATGCGTTATATTTTTGATTTTTCTGAACCGGATAAATTTTATCTAGTTCTAACTACCGGACAATCTGGTCATCCACTTAGCAAACATTATAAAGACATGACACAATTTTGGTTAAGTGGAAAATATATTACAATTGATACAGATGAAAAAGGGTTTGTAAGTAAAAGTAAAAATAAACTTACATTACTTCCATAATAAATTATTCGTTGACAATATTAGCAAATAAAGTAGCAGAGGTAGCCTTGTGAATTTTTACTTTGACGTAATCTCCAACAGAAATATTTTTATTTGCCGGAAGAATAACCACTTTATTTGAGTCAGTTCTTCCTGAAAGAAAATCATCAGATTTTTTGCTTGTTCCCTCAATAAGAACAATTTCTTCTTGTCCAATTAAATTTTGATTTAGTTCATAAGAAATTTTTTGTTGAAGATTTATTATCTCCTGAAGGCGTTCTGTTTTTGTATGTTCTGGAATATCATCTGTAAGTTTATATGCTTTTGTACCTTCTCTTGGAGAATATTTAAACATATAAGCACCATCAAATTGAACACGATTCATCACTTCAAGAGTCATTTTATGATCGTCAGTGGTTTCTGTTGGAAAACCAGAAATAATATCAGTTGAGAAACTTATTGCAGGCATTAATTTTCTTGCTGTGTCAATTATTGCCATGTAATGTTCGATAGTGTACGAGCGATTCATTAATTCAAGAATTCTATTGGAGCCTGACTGAACAGGAAGATGAATATATTTACAAAGATTAGAATGTTCAGCTATTGTATGCAATAATTTATCAGATAAATCCTGTGGATGAGAAGTGGTAAATCTTATTCTTATATTTCTATCAACTGCAGCAGATGAAGCTAAAAGGTCGGCAAAATCTTTTTCACCATCTTTATACGAATTAACATTTTGTCCAAGCAAAGTGACCTCTTTAAAACCTCTGTCAGAGAGCATTTTAATTTCATCCACAATACTTTTTAGAGTTCTGCTTCTTTCTCTTCCTCTTGTATAAGGGACAACGCAGAATGAACAGAATTTATCACACCCACGCATAACAGAAATCCAGGCTTGAAGTCCTTCTTCGCGATATGGTTCAATATCTTCATAGGTTTCTGTTCTTGATAGCTTTACACCAATTCCTTTTTCTCCCCCAAAAGCATTATCAATAAATTCCGGAAGTCTCCGATATTCATCAGGTCCAACAATAATATCTACAATCTTTTTATCTTCAATCAAATCTTTTTTCAATCGCTCAGCCATACAGCCAAGAATTCCAATCACGGTACTTGAGTTTATTTTTTTTAGATTTTTCAGGTGGTCGAGTCGGTGGTAAATTTTTTGTTCAGCATTATCACGTACGCTGCAAGTGTTAAGCAAAACAACATTTGCATTATTAATTTCTTTGGTAATTTCATAACCAGCTTTTGATAGCAGCCCCATAATCACCTCGCTATCAGCAACGTTCATCTGACATCCATAAGTTTCAATATATACTTTGTTGTTTTGCATTAATTAATATTCCCCGAGGTAATGACTGGAAAAATCTGGAATGAATATGCTGGGATTATACTTTTGTTAAAAAGTACAGTATTAAGTTAAGAATTATAAAAGCAATAATTCCAAATACACCAAATGCTATTCTTTGTCTTCTAACTCTGTCCCGGTGAATTTCTCCACCCGGTCCATATCGTTCTTCTTTTGAATTTACTATACCGAACATTTTATACTATTTTAATTTTTAAAATTTACTATTCTAATTTTATAATTTTTTTGGGAGAATACAACCACTATTTAATTGACTTTGATTTATCTAACACGAGGTCAGAGAGTGCGTCCTCAAGAAATTCAAATTTAAACTTATATCCGTTTTCCTGCAATTTTTGCGGATAAACTCTCTGACTGGTTAAAATCATTTGTGACGACTCACCCAGAATTATTCTTAATAAAAACGCTGGGACGTTAAAAAATGAAGGACGTTTTAAAATATTGCCAAGAGTTTTTGAAAAAATTTTCATTGTTACTGGATTTGGAGCAGTTGCATTTATTGGTCCTTCGATTTTTGCATTATCAAGGGCATAAAGGAAAATGTTAATTATATCCTCAATATGAATCCAGGAAAAATATTGTCTTCCATTTCCAAGTGAACCACCTACAAAAAGTTTAAAAGGTATGAGCATTTTTTTTAGAGCTCCTCCTTCTTTATCAAGAACAATTCCTGTTCTTACTCCCACCCATCTTATACCATATTCTTTTATGCGGGAAATTTCATCTTCCCACGATTTGCATACGTGAGCGAGAAAATCATACCCGTTTTTAGCTTCTTCAGTAATAACTTTGTGAACAGTGTTTCCGTAATATCCAATGGCTGAAGCAGATATAAAAACTGATGGAAGTTGTTTACAATTTTCTAATGAGTGATATAAAATTCTACTTGAAATTACACGGCTGTTAAGTATTTGTGATTTATAATTTTGTGTCCAGCGTTTAGCGGCAATATTTGCTCCGGCAAGATGAAAAACTGCATCTTTTCCATCAAGATATTGCGATAAATCAGATGAGGCATATTCATTCCAATAAACGATATTTTTTATCTTGGGAAAAATTAGCTTTGCTGTTTCAGGACTACGCGTAAAAATGGTTAAATCATAATTACGTTCAAGTAATTTTTTAACTAATCTTTTGCCAATTAAACCGGTTGCTCCGGTTACAACGATTTTTTTATTCACTTAAGTTATCTAATTTTATAATATAAAACTTACAAACATAGTATTGATATAACAAATATAAGTAAAGAAAAGTTTAATGGAATTGCAACCAAAAAATCGTTTGGCTTTCGTTGATCTTCATCGAGGAATTGTTCTATTAATTATGATTGAAGTGCACGTTTTTAATGCAATGCTAATTCCTTCACTGAAAGAAACAGGCTGGTTTACAGTACTCAATTTTATTAACGGTCTTGTTGCACCATCTTTTATTTTTATTTCTGGGTTTTCATTTATACTTGCAAGTAAAAAGAAGCTCGAAGAATTTAGAAAATTTGGAATGTCTTTCTGGAAACAAATAGGAAGAATTTTCTTGATCTTCATTGTTGGATATAGTCTTCGTCTTCCTTATTTGTCATTATTGAAAATGAAAAAGATAGCAACAATAGAACAAGTAACAGCAAGTCTTGCTGTCGATGTTCTTCAATGCATCGCAGTCGGATTATTAATCATTTTTATTGTACGAATAATAATTAAGTCTGATAAGATTTTTAAATATGTGCTTTTCTTTTTAGGTTTTGTTTTTGTATGGCTTGCTCCTTTTTTCTGGCAGTTAGATCTGCATAAGGAATTTCCAATTTGGTTTGCAAATTATTTCAACAAAAAAAATGGTTCTCTTTTTCCTTTGTTTCCGTGGTTAGGTTTTATGTTCTTTAGTGCGTTAATTAGTATGCTCTATCTTGATGCAAAGGCAATTGGAAGAGATAAAGAGTTCTTTAAGAAACTTTTTTATACTTCTATTCTTTTTATATTAGTGGGACATTTAACATTGCTTGAGTCTTCTCCATTTCGAATTAAAATGCCTCCTCCAAATTATTTCTTTTTTATTTTAAGATTGGGTTACATTCTTCTAGTATTCTACTTTTCAAAGGTTTTTTGTGAATATATTGATATGCATAAATCTTTAATTCTTGATGTCAGCAGGCAATCGCTATTAGTTTACTGGCTGCATTTACAACTAATCTTTAAAAAGTTATGGAATAATCAAAGCCTTGAATTAATTGTTAAGCAGTCTTTTGGTGTTCTTGAAAGTATTGGAATGACGATATTGTTCATCTTACTAATGATAATTGTTGCAAAAGTATGGGGACTTATTAAAACTAAATATCCATCGGTTGTACAATGGGTAACTATTGGTGTTATCTCAATTTCAATAATTATTTTTTTGTTTGATTAGTCTAACCAAATTTTTACCATTTCATTTATTTATGTTTTGTTTATAATTACAAAGAAAAAATATTAATTAAATAATGAATGAAATGAACAATAAAACTGCCATAGTTATAAAAAAAATCCTTATTAATAAACAAGATTTGCAAACATTATTTGGTAATAACGGGGTAAAAGTTGGTATAAACAAACAATACTTACTTGCCAATAAAAAAATTCTCATCACATTACTTTTTTTTATTTTCATTATACTATACCTCATCACTTCTTTTTCCGGCGAAGAGATTGGAAATATCCCGACCTATAAACTTAAAAAAGATAAATTTCTGATTTCTTTGACAGAGAGCGGAGAGATAAACGCTAAAGATGCCGTTTCAATTTCAACACCAAGAGTAAGAGGTAATTTAAAAATTGTCTATCTGATTCCGCAAGGAACTTATGTTAAAGCTGGTGATACAGTTGTGTCGTTTGATCCGACTGAAGCATTAAGTTCATTGAAAGATGCAGAATCCAAACTTGAAGTAGCAATTTCGAACAGAGAAAAACTTATTGCCAATCAAAAATCACAGATGACAAATGTAGAATCTAATTTGAGAAGCGCTGAATTATCTTTCGAACTTTCCAAACTTAATCTTGAACAAATGAAATTTGAAGCAGAGATAAAGCAACAAGAAGCAAAACTTCAGCATCAGAAAAATGATCTTGCATTAAGAAAAGCAAAGCAGGATGTTGAATCTCAGAAAATTGTTCAACAATCTGAATTGAGTAATGTTAATATTGATGTACAACAAAAAAAATCAGATCTGGAAAGGGCAAAACGAGAATTAGAACTTCTTACATTAATTGCACCACGAGAAGGATTAGTTGTATATGAAACTAATTGGGCTACCGGAAGGAAAATTGCCCTTGGTGATACTCCTTGGCCAGGAATGAATATAATTACATTACCTGATCTTTCTCAAATGCAAAGTCAAACTTATGTGAATGAAGTTGATGTAAGTAAAGTAAAAAAAGGACAGAAAGTACTTGTAAAACTTGATGCATTTCCTGATAGCACTTTTGTTGGTGAAATAGAAAATGTAGCTTCACTCGGAAAAGTTAAAGATTTCAATTCCTCGATAAAAGTATTTGAAATAACTGTACTAATAAAATCAAAATCTGAAATTCTTAAACCGGGAATGTCTACAAGTAATAGAATTATAATAAGTGAAATTCCGAATGTATTATTTATTCCTCAGGAAGCAGTTTATGAAAAGGGCGATAAAAAAATAGTATATGTAAAAAATGGTTCTGGTTTTAATGAAAGAGAAATTCAACTCGGGGAAAAAAGCGAGGATTATATAGTTGTAAAAAGCGGTTTGCATGAAGGTGATGAAGTTGCTTTGCGAGATCCAACGATAAAAATTGATAATTCTCAAAATTCTTCTGAAAAAGAAAATATGGATATGCCTAACTCTAAATCTCCCTCTGGACAGACACCTCAAAGGAGAATAATTGTTAGATGAATCGCAAAGAGGCTTTTGCTGTTGGTATAAGCGGACTTTTGGCAAATAAGTTACGTGCCGCGTTGACAATGCTGGGTATTGTGTTTGGTGTAGCGGCTGTAATTGCAATGATGTCTATTGGTGAAGGAGCTAAACAGGAAACTCTTCAGCAAATAGAATTGCTGGGAACAAATAATATAATTATTAATAAAGTTGATTTGAGTGAAAGTAAAATTAGTTCCCAGCCTACTTATTCTACAGGTTTAACTATGAAAGATAGAGAAAGCATTATTAAAATTTATCACTATGTCGTTTCTGTTTCACCTGTTAGAGAATTACAATTGCCTGTGCTTTATAAATCTAATCTTACTGAAT
>CAZQSR010000078.1:0-9704 GCA_964596145.1 uncultured Ignavibacteriaceae bacterium | reverse complement strand
TTTCATCAGGTTTTCTTGATAGAACTAACATAAATTACCTAATCCCGTTTAAAAAGTTTATAATTAATAGAATATTCATCATTATCCAATATTGTTTGATATCCTTCTTTTTTCTGCCGGTTAATATAAACCGGCGAAACCAGGTTAACTGTTATATTAGCGGGATCTTTATCAAGCTTCACTACAACAAAGGCTTCATAACCTTCTGCTTGTGGATAATTGTTATAAAGAGCTCCGACCGGAAACAACGGAAATACAATTTCTGGTTCATCTACAGAAGTCAACCATAAAAATAAGCCATCTTCGGGATTTAGTAAAATAAAATTTTTTAAATTTTCGAATCCAATTACTCCCTCGTTAAAATTAATTATCTTGGTTTCATCAAAATCGAGTTCTCCAAATTGACTGGTGTTTATCTTCATTTTTCTTTCCATTACTTTAAAATTACTATATCTACTCTTCTATTATTAGCTCTCCCCTGCGGAGTTTCATTTGAATCCACAGGTTGAAACTCTGCATAACCAACAACTGAAACCCGAGCCTGGTTAACATTTTCATCTTTCATAAGATAATATGCTGTGTTGGTTGCTCTTGCAACAGATAAATGCCAGTTCGAGGGAAATGCCCCCGAAGTTATTGGAATATTATCTGTATGTCCTTCAATCCGAATATCATTCGGTATTTTTTTTATTACTTCTGCAAGTTTTTTTAATATCACTTTTGAATAATCATTTAAAGTTGCACTTCCTGAAGAAAAAAGAATGTCATCAAGTATACGAATTGTAACTCCTCTGTCATTCTGTATCAACTTTACACTACTATCCAGATTATTATCTTTCACAATATCTGTTAATTGTTCATTTAAACTTTTAAAAGCTTTTTCATTTGCAGGAAGCATACCTATGCCTAACATTCCCATAGGATTACCAGTGCCAAAAAGAGTTCCGAAAGCAGAAACGACCTTAGTATACTTCCCTTCATCTATATTTGAAGAAGCATAAAGCAGAATAAACAGACCCAGTAATAAAGTTATTAAGTCTGAATAAGTAATAATATAACGATCTCTATCGCCTTCTTCGGTAAAAGGATTTTCTTCGCTTTTTAAACGGCGTTTAAAATTCTTTCCTGGTCTCTTTGAGACAGCATACTTGTCAATCGCATCTTTATTACCGAAGGGATTTCCCCGTTCCTTAGAGCCAGGACTCCTTCCGACGCCATTTCCATCATATGTTTCTCTTCTAAATGACATTGTTTAAGTTTATCTCCTATTGGAAGCCAAATAATATTTGCTGAAAAAATTCCCCACAAAGTAGCAATAAAAGCCGAAGCAATATTTCTGATTAATTCTTCGGGATTACCGCCGGCATTTGCAAGGGACATTATTAAACCCATTACAGTTCCTATTATGCCCATGGTTGGTGCATATCCGCCCATTTTAGTAAATATGAAAACATTTGCAAAATGTCTTTCCTGCATTGAAGAAATTTCTGTTTGAGAAAGATTTTCTATTTCTTCAGGTTCGGAACCATCTATTAACATTTTTAAAATCTTTTTAGGGAAATAATGATCAAACCGGTTTAGTTCTTTTTCAATTGCCAGAATACCATTCTTTCTTAATTCAATTGCTATTTCTGTAAAGTCGTTAATCATTTTAGTAAGATTATACGAAACCGGGAAATATGCTTTTTTAATAAGCTTAAAAATCCTTAAGAAATTATCGAGACCAAATCCAATTATTACAGCAGAAAATGTTCCGCCAAAAACAATTAACATTGCCGGTAGCAGAAACAATGCTTTGAATGATCCACCTTCGACTAAAAAAGCACCGAAAATAGAAATTAATCCGAGAAATAAACCGTTTATTGTGCCAAATTTTTTCATCACAGGAAATCAATTAAAGATTTTTGAAATATTTTTGAAGACATTTTATATGAAATGTCAAGCATGTTTTGTTGATTTTGTAAATCGATTATTGCTTCAGCAACATCTGTATCTTTTACTTTAGAGCGTAATCCCTTCACCTGGAGTTCCTGATTTTTAAGTATATCATTGGTGTCGCTAAGCTTGTTGCTAATTATGCCAATTTCAGAAAGCTTATCTAACAAATGCTTATTAAAATCATTTATAATAGCTGTCTGATTATCGTTTGGTTTAATACCATTCTTAAGGTTATTTTTTATCGTTAAAATTGTATTTAAAACATCCGCCTTCTGATTCAACGAAGAATTTATTGAAGTTGAATTTGTGCTTTCGCCTAAACTTAAAAGATTAAATACAATTTTGATTTTATTTGCAGGAATATCAACATTAATCTTTGCAGGAGTGTTGCCATCAATCGACTGTAAGGCTCCCGTGGTACTGTCAAAAACTAATTGCTTTGTATCCTGAAAAACAGTGTTGTTGGAAGTATCAACTATATTATATTGAAGGTTATAAGAATGATCTGCTGTTTTAGTATAAACTAAATTCAGTTTGTATTTATTCCCTTCAGCATCCGATATTTCAACTTGTTTATTAACCTTCGAACCTGCGGCAGCATTAACATCAAAGTTTCCGCTTTGCTTAAGCACTGAATTAAACAGCTCTTCTCCGTTAATATTTATTTTCTGATCGATACCATTAGATATTTTAACTTTTCTTTCTGCACCAATATCTTTAAGTTTAACGTCAATAGAATCGCCGGAAGAATTATATCCAAAAGGCTTCGAGGAAAAATCACTTCCGCTAAAAAGATATTGACCTTCATATTGTGAATTTGCAAAATCAAGAATAGAAGAGAGATAATTATCCATCTTTTGTGAATAGCTTTCAAACGAATCCATATTTGCAGTGTTGTTAAGATTTACGAGATCAACCGCCATTGCCTGGATCTGGTCCTGAATTCCCTGCAATGAGTTTATTGTTTCACTAACAAATGCAGAAGCATTATCTATGTTTTTTATAAAAGTTGCTATACTGCTTAACTGTTCATTGAACTTAATAACTCTTGTTGTACCAAGCGGAGAATCTGAAGGTTTATTTATTTTACTTCCTGAAGAAATCTGGTTCTGAAGTTTATTTATTTCCTCTTTAACCGAGTTAAAGTTTTTTAGAAATGAGTTCTGAATCAGGCTATCTGTTACACGCATAATTAACCTACAAGACTAATAATTGTTTGAGTAATTTCATCGGCAATTTTTATTAATTTTGCTGCCGCATCAAAAGAGCGTTGATATTTAATTACATTTGTCATCTCTTCATCAATAGAAACACCAGAATAAGAAGCCTTCTGATTTTCCAACTGTGTTAAAACCAATCCATATGATTCGGTATTCTGTTCACTAAAACTTACTTCGTTACCTATATCGCTTGCAAATCCGGCATATACTTCAGATAGAGTCTGATTATCAATTAACCTTGCATCTTTAAGTTCCGCTATTTTCAAAGCAAAATAACTGTTGCCATTAGTTCCATCCTGAGAAATAGCAATATAATTTGGATCATTTATAATATCGCTGTTTATTTTCAGATTCCCGTTTTCATAACTTTCAAAAAACTTTACATTGGTTTGAGGAGGAACATGTGTTGTGCTTCCATTAACGTGTAAAGAATTTACCGATGTAAAAATTGCGTTGGCAATTGTATCTAATTTGGAAAGGTATTTTGGAATATTTTCAGAAAAAGATTTTACGACAGCACCAATTGCACCATTTGTAATGTTTAATTTAACGGCACCATCACTTGTTTTTACTGTCAGTTTTCCATCTTCTTCTTCTACTTTAAACTGAGTATAGTGAATCTGATCAACTGCAAAAACACCACCGATTGTTATGTTCGCCGAACCATTCTGATCGAAAGAAACATTGATGTTTGCAAGTTTACTTAACTCGTTTATAGCTGCATCTCTTTCGTCCATAAGGTCGTTTGGCTTATCACCACTTACTTTGGCTTCAAAAATATCTTTATTCATTCTCTGAATCTGTGCGACAAGAGAATTTATTTGCTTGACGTTCTCTGTTGCTTCTGATTTGAGATCTGTCTTTGCGTTATTTAAATCCTGGTAAATACTTCTTAATTTTTCAGTCATCTTTTGTGCAGATTGAACTACATTCGTTCTTAACTGCATCGAAGTTGGATTAACTGCAAGTTCGCTCCATGAATTAAAAAAAGAATTCATCATTCCCGACAATCCAAGGTCTGATGGTTCTGATAAAAGTGATTCAAGGTTGCCAAGTATTGCTGCTTGTTTTTCAGAAAAAGAATAGCTTTGGTTATAATTCCTTATCTGTGCTTCGGTAATCTGGTTTTTAACTCTTACAATATCATCAACCTTTACGCCTGAACCAAAAGTAAAATTGTTCAGACGATCCGATTTTTCTTCACCAAGCACAACTTTCTGACGCGAATAATTTGTATTGTTAGCATTAGAAATATTATGAGCCGTTACGTTTAACGCATACTGGTATGCTGATAAACTTCTTGATGATATTCCAAATATTCTACTAAGTGCCATAATTATACTTTTCTATCAACCAGGATTTTTTTACTTCCAATAAGGACATTAATTACTTCATTAATAAAATTGCGAGCCTGCTGAAGCAGAAAATGATTTTTGACATTTAATTCATCTACTTCTTTAATCTTTTCTCTAATTCTTTTTTCCAGCAACTGGATTTCAGCAATTTCCTTCTCTGAACATATTCCTTTAAGTAACACACTAAGTTTAACTGAAGCTGTCTCTTTTGCTTTTACAGATTCGTCTTCAAGAATTTCATTCAGTAATTTGGTATGCTGCTTTTTTAACTGAAGTAATGCCGCAATTATTTCAGATTCATTTTGAATTACCTGTTCAAGCTCATCACGATTATTATTAATTAAAGCATTTTGTTTCCTTGCACAAACATTAGCCAGTTTATCTAATAAAAGCATATGTTTTTTTAATGTTTCAATAACATTTTCTATATTAATCATTTAGCTCTCCAGGTATTTTAAATATCCTAAAACTCTTGTTATATAGGACTTAGTTTCTTCAAATGGAGGAACTCCTCCATATTTTTGAACATTAAGCGGACCGGCATTATATCCGGCTAAAGCAAGTTTCAAATTTCCATTATATTGTCGAAGCAATTGAGACAAATATTTAGTGCCTCCATGAATATTTTGCGAAGCATCCCAAACATTTGTAACTCCCATATCTTTTGCAGTAGAATCAATTAATTGCATTAAACCCTTTGCATTTGCCTTGGATAACGCTTTTTCATTTGCTGATGATTCCGCTAGAATTACCGATTTAATTATCTCTTTATCCACTCCATAATAATCAGAAGCTTTACTGATTATATCTTCGTACTTTTTTAATCTTTCAAGAGATTGTTTGCTTGGAGTAATTACATCCAACGACTCGTTATTATTTGTACTTATTTTAGGTGTTGTAATGCTGATTCTCTTCATAAATTCTTCGGGAAAATCTTCACCGGTAACTTTTTTATACAGCATTTCTGCAATACCCAGACCGCGTGAATTTGTCATATATTTTGAAATTTCTGATTCAAATAAAGTATCAAGAACTCCACCTCCAAAACTTTCTTCTCCTCCAAACATACCTTCAGTTGTTTGGGTCATGCTTTTCATCATCATTGATGTAAGCAAACTTTCAAAATCTTTTGCGGCTTTTGCTAATTTTTCTTTTTTCTCAGGAGTATATTTTGAATTAATATCCTGCGTCTTAACAAAATGCTGATCGTTTGTTATTTTAAGGTTAAGTTCAGTCATAACTAAATAATTATTAACTCTGCCTGTAATGCTCCAGCTTCCTTTAATGCCTGGAAAATTGCTATTATGTCTCTCGGAGAAACTTTTAATGAATTTAAAGCAGAAGCAACTTCATTAACATTAGAAGCACCATTTATTGATACTGTATTATTCCCTTCATCTTCAACTGTAGGAACAAGATTATTAAACACAACTGTATTTCCATTAGAAAAAGCATTAGGTTGCGATATGATAGGATAAGAACGAATATTAATTTTTAAACTTCCATGCGAAATTGTTACAGGCAAAATTTTAACATTGCTGCCTGCAACAACTGTTCCTGTTTTTTCATTCAGAACAACCTTTGCGATAGCATCGGTTTGTACTTCAAGGGCTTCAAGCTCTGCAATAAATGCTGTAATATTGGTCTGTCTTTCGGCTGGAACATTAATTTTTATTTCTACTGCATCAAGAGCAATTGCAACATTATCTCCAAATTTTTGGTTAACTACTTTTACAATGTTATTTGCAGTTGTAAAATCAGGAGTTTTAAGAGCAATACTTAAAGTGGTTGGATCTAATTCTGTCCCCGGAATATCAATTTGTAATATTCCACCACCAGGTATTCTTCCACTGAGTGAATGATTTTTTACAACTCTTCCGCCGGTTGAAGTATTTATATCATAGCCACCAATTGAAACTGAACCCTGAGCTAATGCATACACATTTCCATCTTTTGCAGAAAGAGGCGTCATCAATAAAGTTCCACCCATAAGACTTGTGGCATCACCCATTGAAGAAACGCTTATATCGAATTCTGCTCCACTTTTCAATAGATTATAAACTCTTGCAGTAACCATTACAGCAGCAACATTTTTTGTCCTTAAATTCACATCAGGCACTGTTATACCAAAACGTTTTAACATACTTGTTACTGATTGAATGGTGAACAAAGACCTCTGGCTATCACCGGTTCCTGCAAGTCCGACAACCAAACCATAACCTATTAATTGCTCTGTATTAATCCCTTTGAAATAAGAAATATCTTTTATCCTTTGTGACTGAAGATTAATAACTAACACTAATATCAAAAAAGAAAAAACTATTTTTTTCATATCATCACCTTAAAAAAGCCAGTGAAATAATTTTGTTAACCAACCCGGTCCCTGAGCTTTTTCTATCATCCCGTTTCCTTCAAAAACAATTTCTGCTTCAGAAATATTATGAGAAAAAACCGAGTTGTCGGATTGAATATCCGAAGGACGAACTATACCGCTTATTTTAATTGTTTGTTCTTCACCATTGATTACTATTTTTCTCAAACCTTTTATTCTCATATTTCCATTTGCAAGAACCGAGTCAATGGTTGCACTGATTTTAGTCTTAACCAGCCCACCAGCTTGAGTTGAACCTTTCCCTGAAAAATTATTTTTTGAACCAATATTTACTCCCGCACTATAGTTTTTTCCATCTAAACCAGCAGAACCATTAAATCCAAGATCGCTTTCAGTTCCTGTTTCAGTTTTAGCGTTATTTGAAGCCTGGGATGATTCCAGTACAATTATAGTAACTGCATCACCAATCCGGTTTGCTTTAAAGTCTGAAAACAATGAACTCATCGCATTCATTCGCATATCCTGTGCAAATGAAACGATGCTTAATAAAACAATAAAAACAAAAATCTTTTTCATAATTTACTCTACTATTAAAACACTTTTAGAATCTTCTATTTTGGCTTTGAACAATCTTTTATCGAGTCCAACAATACGAATTACATCTCCCTTATACCCTTCATCTCTTGAGATTGCATCAAATGATACGCTTATTAGTCCTTTAACCAATGTAGCTGAAAGATTATCACCTGATTTTACAAGAGGAATTTTTTCTACGCTGTTTTTAGTTAATATCCTTCCACGAGCTATATTCATTTTAGCTCTGTAATTTTCCATGTCCATTGAATAAACAAACGCTTCTTCCTGCATGTTCTGAGTTTCCACAACTGCCTCCTCAAAAAAACTTAAATCTAATTGGTCACCTTTTTTTATTTGTTTTACAGCAACCATTACTTTGCCGAATAATTTTAATTTAATTGTTAATACTGAGTTGACTCTTTTATTAAACTTACCAATAATAACAATCGGAATATGTGCATATGATTTTGCTTGCTTGAATTCTCTTGTGTTGTCAATAACAAATGAATGACCTTCCTTGTTAATATTTTCTGGAACAGATACAAGTTCGTATTCCCATTTAACATATGATTTCAATTTTTCTTCCAGGTATTTATCCAGGACAGAATATTTACCCCCGCTTAAATTGAACAACACAAAAATTGAAACAATGAAATTCAAAATCATTTTATTAAGTTCTCTTAAGGTTATTAGCCATAGACATCATATCTTCAACCGTCTTAACGGTTTTAGAATTAATTTCATATGCTCTTTGTGCAGTAATCATTGCAACCATTTCTTCTACAATATCAACATTAGAAGACTCAAGATATCCTTGTTGAATTTCACCATAACCTTTGGAACCGGGGTTGCCAAGAATAGGAACACCTGATGCTTCTGTTTCAGCATAAAGATTATCTCCAAGCGATTGAAGTCCCCCGGGATTTACAAACTTTGCAAGTTCAATAGTTCCAAGTTCTACTCTCTCGCCACCAACTTCCAATACAGAAACAACTCCATCTTTTGAAATTTCTACTCCAGCAACATCACTATCGATAGTAAAACCGGGTTCAAGTATGTAGCCTCCGGAATTCACAATACTTCCATCACCCGATACTTTAAAAGAACCATCTCGGGTATAAGCAAAAGTTCCATCAGGTCTTCTTACCTGAAAAAATCCTTCACCATAAATTCCAAGATCATACTGGTTATTAGTTGCCTGAAGATCACCCTGGGTAAATTGTTTTTGAGTTGAAGATAATTGAACACCATTTCCAATTTGTAAGGTGTTGGAAGTTTTTTCAATAACACCGGGAATTTCAGAGTTGCGGGGATTTGTATTTACTTCTTGGTACATCATATCTTCAAATTCCGCACGGTTGCGTTTAAAACCTGTGGTATTAATATTTGCTATGTTATTTGAAATGACCTGAATGTTTATTTGTTGTGCAAACATTCCGGAAGCTGCTGTTCTTAAAGCTCTTGTTGGCATAAATTTTTCCTTTCTTAAACTCTTCCTATTTCATTTACTCTTGATAAATGAGTATCAAAAATATTTACAACTTTTTGAGTCGCTTCATAATCTTTATTCATTTGTATCATCTGCTGCATTTCAGTAACAGGATTAATGTTGGCTTCTTCAATTGTATTTTGAAGAACTTCATAATTAACTTCATCTGCAGCTTCAAAATCACTGTTTTCATAGGCAAAACCGCCGTTAGGAGTTCTTAATAAAAATTGTTGATCATTTAATCTGCCTATCATTAACTTATCAACAAAAACATCGCCAACGCGAATTTCACCATCTTTTGTTACTGTAAACGTATCTTTTCCATCAATTAAAAAAGATTGAAGATTAATTCCACCTTTTTGTCCAATGACTTTATTTCCGCTTTGATCGACTAAAAAACCTTCATCCGAAACTGCGAATCTTCCATTCTTCGTAAGCTCCAAACCATTTTGTGTTTGAATTACAAAAAAGCCATCACCTTTAATTGCAAGGTCTGATGAGTTTCCTGTATTCAAAAAACTTCCTTCGGTAAAATCTGTTAATTGTTTGTATTCGCCATTGGTATAACGCATAAGAATATCAGAAAAAGGAAGCTGCCTTTTAAAACCGGTAGTGTTAATGTTTGCCAGATTGTTGGCGATTATTTCTGCGTCTTTAAATTTGGCTTCCAAATTTTTTGCAGCATAAAAAATTCCTTTTATCATTCCTTACTTCTCCTCTCCTTGATTTATGTGTTTAGCAAGGCTAACCAGAAACAGACTGATTTTATTCAGCTTATAAACATTCTCATTTTT
>CAZQSR010000077.1:0-9998 GCA_964596145.1 uncultured Ignavibacteriaceae bacterium | reverse complement strand
TATTGATAAACATCCAGTAATTGCTGTAAAAACTATTACCCGACTTTTTCAAGAAAATAAAACTTTCATTTATCCAACAGATACAATTTATGGAATAGGGGGAAATCCCTTCAATGAAGGTGTGATAGAAAAAATAAATAGAATAAAAATGAGAGACGAAAGTAAAAGTTATATTTTATTAGTCGGTAATCTGGAAATTCTCTCGAAGTATGTGGAGTTTCACGATAAACTGCATAAGAATTTTTTGCAAGCTATCTGGCCCGCCCCTGTTTCGGTTGTACTTAATATAAAGAAAAAATTTATTAAAAAGTTCAAGAGAGAAAATATTGCTTTTCGAATTCCTGCTAATAAATTTTGTCTTAATTTTTTATCTATGATTAATTGTCCGGTTATTTCAACAAGTGTTAACAGGAAGGATGAAAAACCTCTTGAAAATTTTAAAATCATAAAAAAGAATTTTGGGAATGAGGTTGATGGGATATTTTATTCTTCTCGAAAAAAAACTAAATTTGCATCCACGGTGATAGATTTGACAAAAGAAAAACCGTTGCTTTTAAGAGAAGGAAAATATAGTTTTGAAATGATTAATAAAGTATTTAGTTCCGTAATTTGTAAATGAATAATAAATTCAAAGATTTCTTTAATTATAAAATAATGATTGTCCCGGGGACAATTAATTCAAATACTAAAATAATCTCTGCTTTAAAAAGTACAATTATTACTATAACATATACTTTACTAATTCTTGGATTATCATACATAGTGTTTGGTTATACTCCATTGAATTATTATTTGCCACACCGAGATATTGAAGGCAGCAGAGAATACCAGATAAAACAGTTGAATGAGAAAGTCTTAAAACTTCTTAACGAAGTTGAAAAGTTAAAAACTTCTAATGAAAGATTGAAGAAAGCAATTTTACTGGCTGATTCTAATGCTTTTTCTAAACCCGGCGCAACATTGCACGAAAATTTCAGTAAAAATTTTTTACTGACAGGCAGTGTATTTATTCCTGTTAAAAAATTTATTTATAAATTTTTATTTCAAAACGAAGGTGTAAGTTTTATTAAACCAATTAATGGTTATATAAGCCAGGAATTTAATCCTGATTATGGACATTACGGAATTGATTTCTCTGCCAAAACAGGAAGTCCTGTAGTAGCTGCTGCAAACGGATATGTTATTTTTGCTGATTATACAGTCAATGATGGTTTTATGATTATTCTTCTTCACAATGAAGGTTATATTACAGTGTATAAACATTGTTCGGCAATTAATAAGAATATAAGAGATAATGTAATACAGGGAGAACTGATAGCTTTAAGTGGAGATACAGGAAGATTATCGCACGGTCCACATTTACACTTCGAAGTTTGGAAAGATGGACATTTAATTAATCCAAAGAAATTATTTATTAACTAAATCATGGTTTATTGATATGAAGATATTAAACGCAAATACAGACCCAAATGAATTAAGCATAATTAGTGCTGGAGTAGAAATAAAAGGAGATATAAATTCAAATCATAATATTCGTATAGATGGTAAAGTTGACGGTAATGTTAATGCTGAGGGAAATTTTATTCTTGGTGAAAGTGGTGAAATAAAAGGACACGTTAAAGGGAAAAATATAACTATTGGCGGTAAAATTGAGGGGACAGTCATTTCAAAGGAAAAACTTATTTTAGAGTCAAAGGCTGAATTAGTAGGTGATTTATCAGCACAAATTCTAGTTATCCAGGAAGGTGCTCATTTTGAAGGAAAAAGTAAAATGGGATTAAATAGCAATTCAATGCTTAAAGAATGACAAAAGAGAATAACAATAGTTCCAGCGTCATTAAAGATGTCGCTCCATATCTTGGATTAGGAGGACAACTGGCAGCCACTATTGTTATAATGGTTTTTATAGGAAACTGGCTCGATAAAAAATTTGATACTTCACCCTTATATGTTTTAATTTTTGGAATACTTGGAATTTTTTCAGGTATGTACAATCTTATTAAAACTGTACTTTCAATTGATAAGAAAAAGAAAAAAAATGAAGATAAAGAAGCTGATTCTTAATAATGTTTTTCTTTCAGGCAGCATAGTTGTGTTAATAACTGTTCTTTTCCTGTTTGACAAATTGGAGCAAATCGTTTATTTTTCTATCGTTTCTGCGGTATTTTTAGCATTAATTAACTTTTTATCAGGAATTTTCCTGGTTAAAAAAGGAATCGACAGGAACGATAAACAGTTCTTTATATTGATTTTTGGAGGCATGGTTTTACGCCTTTTTCTCGTTTTATTACTTATAATCATTGGCGTAAAATTCTTGTTTCTAAGCCAATATTACTTTATTTTTACACTCTTTATTTTTTATTTTTATTTTCAAGTAGTAGAAATTTATCACATTAATCAATCAGGAAACAGGATTTCTATAAAAAAATTGAATGGATAATCAAATTACTCAGGTTGTAGCAGATACAATCAAACATACACAAGAACATTCTGGTGGAGATAACTGGATAATGCACCATATTATGGATGGCAATTATCTGGACTTTACTCCTTTGGGGAAAGTATATCTTCCGCATCTGCAATTATTTGGAATTGATATCTCAATCACCAGACATGTATTTTTTATGTGGATTGTGGTTTTTATCCTTCTACTTATTTTACTTAAAGTTTCCAGTGCTTATAAAAAATCTTTAGTGCCAAAAGGCATTGCAAATCTTTTTGAAGTCTTTATTGTTTTCGTTAAAGATGAGATTGCAAAACCAACTATCGGAAAAGGTTATGAGAAGTTTCTGCCATATTTGCTTACGGCTTTCTTTTTTATTCTTGTAGCTAATTTTTTTGGGTTAATTCCTTTTACTGCTACTGTTACAAGTAATATTTCTATTACTGCAGTGTTGGCTACGTTTTCATTTATTGTGATTCAGTATGGCGGAATAAAAAAGAATGGTTTATTTGGCTATTTCAAAGGGTTGATCCCGCATGGGGTTCCGGTGTTCCTTTTGCCTATAATGCTTGTCGTTGAAATACTTGGATTATTCACTAAACCTTTTGCACTGGCTGTTCGTCTTTTTGCAAATATGACAGCAGGACACATTGTTATTTTTGCCCTTATCAGTTTAATTTTTGTTATGAAAACTTATTTCGTTTCACCTTTATCGGTCGGAATGGCTTTGTTTATTTACTTTTTAGAAATATTAGTCGCATTATTACAGGCTTATATTTTTACAATGCTGTCATCTTTATTTATAGGGATGGCAGTACATCAGGATCATTAAATTTTTAATTAATAAAAAGGAGTAATATATGGATTTCGCATATTTAGCAGCAGGACTTGGAGCAGGATTAACAATTCTTGGTGGTGCATTTGGAATTGGAAAACTTGCAGCCGCAGCAATGGAAGCTAGCGGTCGTCAACCTGAAGCTGCCGGTGCAATCAGAACCTCTATGATTATTGCAGCTGCTTTAATTGAAGGTATCTCTTTATTCGCATTGGTTATCTGCTTCTTATTAGCAGGTAAATAAGTAAATTTAGTTCCCATAAATTTTTCGGGAAAGTAAGCTATGATTGCAAATATTTTATTAGCTTTTTCGTTCTTTTATAAATCTGAGGGCGAATCTGGCGGCGGAAGTCTTCTTGCTGTAAATCCGGGATTGGCATTCTGGACAGTAATTACTTTTATTCTTCTTCTATTCATTCTTAAAAAAGTTGCGTGGAAACCAATTCTTACCGCACTTGATGAAAGAGAAAAGAAAATAAAAGAATCTTTAGAGATGGCTGACAAAGCTAAAGAAGAAGCTCAGAAATTAATTGAAGAGAACAAACAAAATCTTCTTAAAGCTGAAGAAGAAGCAAAAAAGATTATCGACCAGGGGCGTCTTTATGCTGAAAAATTAAAAACTCAGTTAATTGATGAAAGTAAAATTCAAGCACAAAAATTAATTGAGAATGCTTCAGCTGAGATTGAAAGAAAAAAAGAAGAAACTTTTAACGAACTGAAAAACCAAATTGCAGAAATTTCTGTGCAGGTTGCTGAAAAAATTCTTAAGCATAATCTTGATAGCAACCTTCAAAAAAATATTATTGATGGATATATAAAAGAGATACAGAAAAACTGATGATTCTAAACAAGGTTTCAAATAAATACGCTGCTTCTCTTCTTGAGATTGTAAACGAAAAGAAAATTGATACACTCATTCTTAAAGACGTTGAAATGGTAATTGATTTGTTCGATTCATCACCTCAACTTAAAAGAGTAATAGCTAATCCGGTTGTTAAACCTGAAATTAAGCAAAATATTCTTGAAGAAATTTTTAAGAACAAGATATCGAAAGAACTTTTTGAGTTTATGATTTTTGTTCTTAAAAAGAACAGAGAAGAGCTTCTTTATGAAATTCTTAAATGTTATTTAAATCTCCGTGATGAGTTTCTTGGATTGATTAAAGTTGAAGTTACTGCTTGTGTTAATTTTTCTGAAGAACAGGAAAAACTTCTGATAAAAAAGCTTGAAGAAATTTTAAATAAGAAAGTAATTCTCAGTTTTAAAATTGATCCTTTAATTATTGGTGGATTTATTGCAAGAACTAATAATACAGTTATTGATGCTTCTTTGAAGCACCAGCTTGACTCTATTAGAAAACAATTTCTGAAAAGCACTATTGCTTTGAATTGAGAAATTAAAAGGAAAACAAAATGGTAGATGTTAGACCAGATGAAATAACAGCGATTTTAAGAAAACAACTTTCAGGTTTTGATACTGAAGTTGATATTTATGATGTTGGTACTGTCCTGCAGGTTGGTGATGGTATTGCACGCGTTTATGGTTTAAGCAAAGTTATGGCAAGTGAACTCGTAGAGTTT
The DNA here is from genome assembly GCA_964596145.1 of uncultured Ignavibacteriaceae bacterium. Classification (GTDB taxonomy): domain Bacteria; phylum Bacteroidota; class Ignavibacteria; order Ignavibacteriales; family Ignavibacteriaceae; genus CAZHVS01. Next base: position 5,140 of record CAZQSR010000077.1, on the reverse strand, counting down.
CCTAATGATGTTTTCGGAATGGTGTTAAATCTTGAAGAAGACAGCGTTGGTTGTGTACTGTTCGGTGATTCGTCACTTGTTAAAGAAGGTGATGTGGTTAAAAGAACAGGACGCGTTGCGTCTATGATGGTGGGAGAAGAAATGCTTGGACGCGTGATTAATCCTCTTGGTATTCCAATGGATGGAAAAGGTCCAATTAGTACAAATAAATTTCTTCCTATTGAAAGAAAAGCTCTTGGAGTTATTGACAGACAGCCGGTTAAAGAACCATTACAAACAGGTATTACAGCTATCGATTCAATGATTCCAATTGGTAGAGGTCAAAGAGAATTGATTATTGGTGATCGCCAGACAGGTAAAACAGCGGTTGCAATTGATACTATTATCAATCAAAAATATACCCACACTGAAGAAGCGAAAAATCTTGGTATTAAACCTGTCTATTGCATTTATGTAGCTGTAGGACAAAAAAGTTCAACCGTTGCACAGGTTGTTGCCAAATTGCAGGAACACGGTGCAATGGATTATACAACCGTTGTTGCTGTATCTGCTTCTGAACCCGCACCATTACAATTTATTGCTCCTTATTCTGGTGCTACTCTTGGTGAGTTTTTCAGAGATAGCGGAAGACATGCACTTTGTATTTATGATGATCTATCCAAACAGGCAGCAGCTTACAGAGAATTATCTTTGTTATTAAGAAGACCTCCTGGCAGAGAAGCTTATCCCGGCGATGTATTTTATTTGCACTCAAGACTTCTTGAAAGAGCTTCTAAATTAAGTGATGAACTTGGTGGTGGAAGTTTGACTGCTTTACCAGTGATTGAAACTCAACAAGGCGATGTTTCTGCTTATATCCCAACTAACGTTATTTCTATTACAGACGGACAGATTTATCTGGAATCAAATTTGTTTAATGCTGGTGTAAGACCTGCGATTAACGTTGGTATTTCAGTTTCCCGTGTAGGAGGAAATGCACAAAACAAAGCAATGAAAAAAGTTGCGGGAAGTTTAAAACTTGATCTTGCTCAATACAGAGAACTTGAAGCGTTTGCAAAGTTTGGTTCTGATCTTGATGTATCAACACAAAAGACTCTTTCACGTGGTTCTAGATTGGTTGAATTACTAAAACAGGGACAATATACTCCTATGCCAGTTGAAAAACAGGTTGTAAGCATATTTCTTGGAACAAACGGATTTCTTGACGCAATTTCAATTGTTGATGTAAAAAGATTTGAAAAAGAAATTCATGAATTTATCGAATTAAAATATCCTGAAATCTTTAATCAGATTAGAGATACTAAAATTTTAAGTGATGAAGTAATTGAAATTCTTAAAAAAGCTGCAGAAGAGTTTTTATCTGTCTTTAAAAAGAGTTAATTAAATCAGTAATGGCAACATTAAGGGACATAAGAAGAAGAATCAAAGGTGTTCAAAACATCCAGCAGATAACTAAAGCTATGAAAATGATTTCTGCGGTTAAGCTTCGAAAAGCACAGGAAAGTATTATTAATACTCGTCCTTATGCAAAGAAAATTTTTCAAAAGCTCGAACATCTTATTTCTGAAGAAGACAGGACAACCAGTCCTTTTATTTTTCAGCGTCCTGTTAAAAATGTTCTTGTAGTCGTTGTTACTGCGGATAGAGGCTTGTGTGGTGCTTTTAACACAAACATTATCAAAGAATCAACAAAGTTGATCAACCAGGAATTTGCCGAACAAAATATTAATTCTTTTGTTTATTGTGTTGGAAGAAAAGGATATGATTTCTTTAGAAGAAGAAATTATAATCTTGTTGGGAATACAATTGGTGTTTTCAATTCGTTAAAATTTGAAACAGCAAAGAAAGTATATTCGGAAATTATTGATGGTTACCTTAACGGTAGTTATGACAGGATAGTTGTTGTATATAATGAATTTAAATCGGTAATTCAGCAAAGAATTGTTCGTGAACAGTTTTTACCTGTCCCGATAACAGAAGGGAAAAAAGAAATTCAACATTCAGCGAATTATATTTTTGAACCATCACAGAAAGAAATTTTTAATTACTTATTGCCCAAACACCTTGATGCACAACTATGGAGAATTTTGCTTGAAAGCAACGCTGCTGAATTTGGTGCAAGAATGACAGCGATGGATAACGCTACTTCCAATGCGAAGGAATTAATTAGTTCGTTGAAACTTAAATACAACAAAGAAAGACAGGCATCGATTACTAAAGAGCTTCTGGAAGTTGTCAGTGGAGCTAATGCTCTTAAGGAATAATTGAATGTTAGAAGATCTTTCTTTGAAATTAAACGCTGCTCTAAAAAAAGTTACAGGGCAGGGGAAATTAACAGAAAAAAATATCTCGGATACTCTCCGGGAAATAAGACGTGTTCTTTTAGATGCTGATGTTAATTACAAAGTTGCTAAAGAGTTTATTGAAAAAGTAACTCAAAAATCTCTTGGAACAGAAGTATTGGCTTCTATTACACCAGGACAATTGATTACAAAAATTATTTTTGATGAACTGGTTGAGCTGCTTGGTAGTACGAACATCGAATTGAAATTGAATCCAACGGATGTTACAGTTATAATGATTGTAGGTCTGCAGGGTTCAGGTAAAACGACTTTCTCAGCAAAGCTTGCAAAAAGATTAAAATCTATTGGAAGAAAACCTTTGCTTGTTGCTGCTGATATTTATCGTCCTGCTGCTATTGAACAATTAAAAATTCTTGGACAGCAAAGCAGCATTCCGGTTTTTTCTTTAGGACAGATTGATCCAAGAGAAATTGCCAAACAGTCGCTTGCTTATGCAAAAGAAAATAATGTAAACACTGTTATAATAGATACTGCAGGAAGACTTCACGTTGATGAAGAAATGATGAATGAAGTTGCAGATGTAAAAAGCTTTGTTAAACCTGATGAAACTTTATTTGTCGTTGATTCAATGACAGGACAGGATGCAGTTAATTCAGCAAAAGCTTTTAATGAAAAAGTTGATTTTGATGGAATAGTACTTACAAAACTTGATGGTGATGCTCGTGGTGGTTGTGCATTGTCCATTCGTGCGGTTGTTGGTAAACCTATCAAATATGTAAGTAACGGTGAAAAACTTGATGCACTGGAAGTTTTTTATCCGGATAGACTTGCTTCAAGAATTCTTGGCAAAGGTGATGTGGTTTCACTTGTGGAAAAAGCACAGGCACACTTTGATGAACTGGAAGCTGAAAAACTTGAAGAAAAGTTAAAGAAAAATAAATTTGATTTTGATGATTTTCTAAAGCAGATAAAAATCATAAAAAAAATGGGCTCTCTTTCTTCACTTGTATCAATGATACCGGGTATTAATCCCGCTATGAAGAATGTGAACGTAGACGACAAACAACTTGTTAAAGTTGAAGCAATAATTAGTTCAATGACTTTACGTGAAAGACAGGACCCAAAAATATTAAACGGAAACAGGCGAAAAAGAATTGCAAGGGGCAGTGGAACTTCCATACAGGACGTTAATCGTTTGCTAAAGCAATTCCAGGAAATGCAAAGAATGATAACGCAATTAAACAAAGGTGGTTTGTTTAATTCTGTGATGAATAAAAAGAATTTTAAATTTAATTGAGTGATAAACTTAGGAGAATATAATTGGCAGTTAAGTTAAGATTAAAAAGAATGGGAAAGAAAAAACAGCCTATTTACAAAATAGTTGCTGCAGATTCCCGTTCACCGCGTGATGGTAAAATTTTAGAAGCAATTGGTAATTACAGCCCAAAAGCTCAACCTCATCTTCTTGAAGTGAAAGAAGACAGAGCGTTGTACTGGCTTGGAGTGGGTGCACAACCTACTGATACTGTTAAAAGCCTTTTGCGTCAGAAGGGGATAATTCTTAAAAGAGAATTTGTAAAAAGAAAACTTACCCCTGAAAAAGTTGAAGCAGAATTAGAAAACTGGAAAAAGCTTAAAGAAGCATCAGCTGCTAAAAAAGCTACTCCACGCAAGAAAAAAACTAAGTCTGAAAGAGCAGCAGAAGAAAAGGGAGCTGCTTCTGCATAGTATGCAGTAATTATTTATTGCTTACTTGTACATTAATTACTGTGCTCCCTCTACTCTTTACACGGAGAACAGCGATATGAAAGAGTTCATTGAATTTATTGTAAAAAATCTTGTTACAAATTCAGAAAATATTTCAATAGAAGAAAAAACTTCTGAAGATCAGAAAACTATTACTATAGTTGTTAAAGTTGCAACTGAAGAAATAGGAAAGGTAATAGGAAAAAAAGGAAGAACTGTACAGGCTATCAGAACTTTGCTGGCTGTTGCATCTGCAAAAACTTCTGTAAGATATACGCTTGAAGTTCTTGCTAAAAACGAAAGTTAATTTTGGAAATTGAATATTTCCTTATTGCTAAAGTTTTATCTGTTCATAACAGGGACGGATTTTTACGTGTAATTTCTTATTCCGATTTTCCCGATCGTTTTTTTTCGCTTTCAAAAGTATTTATTGATTTCAATGGTGAAAAAAAAAGATTCAATGTAAGTTCAGTTAAAAAAGAAAAGGATTTTTTCCTCTTACAGTTTGAAAATTTTACTTCAGATGAAGATTGCGAAATTTTTCTGGATAAAGAAATTTTTGTAGATAATAATGATGTGGTTAAACCACCTCCTTATGTCTTCTTTATTCACGACCTAATTGGAAGCCAAGTGTTTGCTGGTGAGGAGTTTTTAGGAGTGATTGAAGATGTTCTTCAATTATCTGCAAATGATGTTTACGTGGTAAAAAGTTCTGACAATAGAGAAATTCTTATTCCGGCATTAAAAAATTTAATTGTTGAATTTAATGCTGAAGAAAAAAAAATGTTTCTGAATCCCGGGGATTATTTATATAGCGATGAGAATTGATATTGTTAGTGCTGTCCCGGATTTATTAGTAAGTCCTTTGAACACAAGTATACTGGGAAGAGCCCAGAAGAAAAATAAAATTGAAATAGTGTTGCATAATTTAAGAGATTATGCTCACGATAAACATAAAACAATTGATGATAAAGCGTTCGGTGGTGGAGCAGGAATGCTTCTTAAACCTGAACCGTTCTTTGAATGTATTGAAAAGTTGTTAGAGCAAAGAAAGTATGATAGAATTATTTTCCCTTCGCCAAAAGGAAAAA
>CAZQSR010000076.1:0-10078 GCA_964596145.1 uncultured Ignavibacteriaceae bacterium | reverse complement strand
CAAACAAAAAATAATGAAAAGCCCAACGTGCCCAACCCTTCGTAGACAAGCACATTTGCAGGTCGCACAAGCTGAAACACGACCAAAACCTGCAAAAGAGCTTGCCAACCCAAACGCACGGTCAGAAAAATATGCAGCAAAAATGAAAGACATAATAACGAAAGACGAGAACGGCCAGCTTGTAACAGGCGGTTGCTGTCAGTGGCTGGACAGTGCTGCGTATGACAGTGAAGTGCATGTTGAAACAGTCGTTCTTCTAAATAAGTTTAGTGATGAGCCACCGAACAGCACACCGCCAGAACGTTACAGGCAAGCGTAAAAAGACAGTGCAAACCTGACAGTGACGACTGAAAAATGGAGATGTTGCAACCTGACAAATAAGCGGACTTTAACTGGACAGTTCTTTAACAACTTGACACAGACCAACGAGCCGACACTCAAAGCCGACCCGAATGTTTTTAAAATTTTTGCCCACCCGCATTTTTAATTTTTTCTTACCAGCCGCACATTTAGCACATTTGGTTTTGCCCGACACACAAACCCGACCCTTCGCAAAACCAAAAGAGCTAAATTTTTTCCACCGCACGGACTGACAATCGGAAAATAATACTTACTTTTGACCAGTTTTGTCAAAACACATATTGTCTTATGAATAGCTTCGGTGACATAATCAGAAAAGCAAGAGAAGAAAAAGGATTGTTCCTTCGACAGGTAGCTGCCGAAATGGAAATAGACCAAGCTATTATAAGCAAGTTTGAACGTGGCGACAGGAAACCGACCAAAGAGCAGGTTTTGAAGTTTGCTAAATTCTACAAACTGGACAAGGAAGAACTTTTGGTTGCGTGGCTGAGTGACAAAGTTGCTTATGACTTACAAAACGAAAATTTGGCTGACAAAGTTTTGAAAGCTGCTGAACAGAAAATTAAATACAAAAAAAAGTAATGCTTCATTATATCATACAAGAAAAGAAAACCAAATGGTTGCAATCTGACGACTGCGCCATTCGTGATTTGATTAACTATATGCGTAACAAAGGGCATTTGCGTGATACGCAGATTGAAGCAATTGAAACCTATTTGTTCCTGAAAATTCAAGGACAAAATAAACCGCTTTGGCAGCTTTTTTCTGAGGGCTTTTTTACCAACGGAACTGACCTTGCAAAATTGGACATTAACCAAATTGCAAGAGAGTATTTAACTCAAAATAAAAATGCTTTTGCACTCTTTGACTTTGCAAGACAGAAAAACGGTAACGGAACATATATCCCTGAGCTGGAAAAACGAATTAAAGCAAATCCCGCTTCGTTAGATTACGACACCATCATTAAAAGCATATTTTACAATGTAAGCTATGCCGACTATTTAATGAGCTTGCCAATGGGAGCAGGTAAAACTTTTCTTATGGCTGCTTTCATTTATCTGGACTTGTATTTTGCCGACAACGAACCCGACAACAAAGCATTTGCACATAATTTTTTAGTGCTTATTCCTTCCGGATTGAAATCTTCCATTGTTCCGAGTTTAAAAACCATTGAAAACTTTGATCCTACCTGGGTATTGCCCGAGCCATCAGCAAGCAACCTGAAAAAGCTTTTGAAATTTGAAGTTTTGGACGAGCAAAAAACAGCGAAGAAAAGTAACAAGGCAAGAAACCCCAATGCTCAAAAAGTGAATGCGTGTTTGCCTAATCCATTCGGACAAGTGTTTGTGGTTAATGCAGAAAAAGTAATTTTAGAAAGTTTCAAGTTCAATGCACAAACAGAACTGGAATTAGACGAAGAAGAAAAAGACACAACCAACGACCTGAAACGTTTATTCGGTCAAATCCCGAATTTATCAATCCTTATAGATGAAGTTCACCACGCAGCTACGGACGACATCAAATTAAGGCAAGCAGTAAATTACTGGCACAGCAAAGGAAATATCACAACCGTTTTAGGTTTTTCGGGAACGCCTTATTTGCAAAGTGCCGAAAAAATCAAAGCAGGTGATTATGAGTTTAAATTCTCACAAATCACCAATACGGTTTATTATTATCCGCTTGTAACAGCAATTAGGAAATTTCTAAAAACACCAACAGTAAAAATCGGGCAAAACCTTGACCGTTTCCAAATTATTAAACAAGGCATTGAGGATTTCGACAACCAATACAAAAACAAGGTTTACGAAAACGGAACGATTGCAAAAGTTGCTATCTATTGCAGCAATATTGAAGTATTAGAGGAAGAAGTTTATCCGTTCCTTACAGGCGAATTGAAAATAAATCCCAATGAGATTTTACGCTTTCATAAAGGAAACAAAGCACATCCGCAACCCGAAGGCAGCGAATTAGAGTTTCGTTCATTGGATTTACCCATTTCCAAAAAGCGTTATATTCTTTTAGTACAAATTGGTAAAGAAGGTTGGGATTGTAAAAGTTTAACCGGTGTTATCCTTTCTCAAAAAGGTGACTGCCCTCAAAATATGGTTTTACAGACCTCATGCAGATGTTTACGCCAGGTGGACAAAGGCAAAGAAGAAACCGCTTTGATTTGGCTGAACAAAGACAATGCTGATACGCTGAACAAGCAACTGAAACAGGAGCAAAACACAAGCATTGAAGAACTGAACAGCACTAAGCGAACTGGAAAACCTGAGACCATTGACAGACATTCCCGAATGGACTTTTTGCAATTGCCAAAAGTGGATTTCTATCAAATGAAAGTAACCTATCAGGCAATTGATGAAGAAGAAACACCGAATACAAAAGCTAAACTCAAAGCTTTGCTTAAAAACATTGACAATTTCAAAGCATCTGCCCTGATAACAACCAGTGACATTGCCAATATTGACACAGGCAAAATTGATGTTATCAATGAAACTGGAATTGCATTTGCCAATTTCAATCAATGGCTTTTTGAAATTTCAAGAGAAAGTTTTGGTTTGATTTCAGAAGCACTGTTACACCAATATGATAGCGAACTGAACGAAATATTTGAAACCGTTTCTTATGAAAAAAAAGGTCAGCGTTATTTCAATGAGTTATACGACCTGCACACTATTCAATCAAAAATCCGTCTGGCTTTCAGCATCAAACGGGATTTGCAAACCGATACAGAAGTAATTCCTAAGCAAGCAGAATTATTGATTGCAGAACGATTGACAGAAGTAGAGAAGAACGCAAAACTTTACCCGAATGAAGCAGACACAACTAAAATTTTGGAATTGGATAAATCCAATGCAAGCGTAAGCATTGATACTGCCGAAATTGAAAAAGCATATCAATTGACGAAAGAAACTTTGGAAGCCCAGGGAATGGGTAATTTTGTTCCGACTTATGAAAGTTTCAAAGCAGATAAAGATTACTCACTACCTGTAAAATCTAAAAATCATACTTTTCATTATTTACCATACAACTTTGGCGGAAGCGGGAGCAGTGGTTTTGAAATTGAAACACTTCAAAAAGCCTTGCAGTTAGCCGATTTCAAAAACAAGGAATTGGAAATTTACTATAACGGTGAACGTGGTTTGACCGAGTTTGTAATTAACTGTTTTGCTAAAGAGGGCAGATATTGGAAGAATATTGGAAAATACACCACCGACTTTTTGATTGTGAAGCGAACGGCAAAAGATAAAATTCACAAAGCCCTTCTTATTGAAACCAAAGGTTCTGTTTATGCAGAGGACAAAGTGTTTCAGAAAAAGAAAAATTATGTGGAGACGGAGTTTCTGAAACTCAACAAAGAAAAATTCGGCTATCAGCGATTTGATTTCCTCTATTTGGAGGACAGCAAAGACATTGCGGCCAACATCACCAAATTAAATAACAAGATTAACCAGTTTTTTAACGATTAAGATATGCCAGTAAAATACATTCCATATTATCCAAACACGGTTGAAGGACAAGCCATTTTGGACAACATTACCCGAACACAACGTGTATTGCGATACCGTGAAAATGATAAGGTTTACGACCGCATAAAAAGAGGAATGCCTTATTACGAAGTAGAAACCTTGGAAACCGTTGGCGAGCCATCTGAAAATTTGGTAATTCGTGGAGAGTGTATTTCGGCTTGTGCCTACCTGAAAGAGCAAGGTATAAAAGTGGACTTGGTTTACATTGACCCACCCTTTGCCAGTGGTGCAGATTATGCCAAAAAAGTTTACCTGAGACGAAACCCAAAATTGGCTGAAAAAGTTGCAGCAGCAGAACAACAAATGGACATTGAAGAACTCAAGGCATTTGAGGAAAAAATGTATGGGGATATTTGGCAGAAAGAAGATTACCTGAATTGGATGTATGAAAACTTGCTGGCTATTAAATCAATTATGAGTGAAACAGCAAGCATTTATGTTCATCTCGACACAAAGATTGGTCATTATGTAAAGATTTTATTAGATGAAATTTTTGGAGAGGATAAATTTATTAATGAAATCATTTGGCACTACGAAGACAAATTTGCAACTGGGGGGAAAAGATTAGATAAAAATCACGATACCATTTTCCTTTATTCCAATGACGAGGATTACATTTTTAATCCAATCATTATTCCTAAAGATGAAACAACAAAAAGGGCACTAAGAAAAAAAGTCGATGGTAAAACTGTTGAAGTAAGGGATGAAAATGGAAACAAGATTATTGTTGAGTATTCAGAGAAAAAAGCGGATGATGTTTGGGATTTAGGTAGAACAATTTCAAAGAATGACCTTAGAGATTACGCCACACAAAAACCTGAACCACTTTTGGAGAGAATTATTACTGCAAGTAGTAATGAATATAGAGATGAGGAGAAAACAGAAAAAATGATTGTTGCAGACTTCTTTGGTGGAAGTGGAGTTGCTGCAATGGTTGCTAATAGATTAGGGCGAAATTTCATTCACGTTGACATTGGAATAAATAGCATACAGACAGTTAGAGATACTTTAATTGCCTCAAAAGCCGAATTCCAAGTTTTGGAAATTAAAGACGGAGTTAGCTTATTCCGTAATCCACAACAAACTATGGACAAGTTGGCAACCATAATTCCCGGTTTGCAAAGGAATGTTTCAGGCATCAGTAATTTTTGGTTTGGTGTAGTAACAGAAGCAAAGTTGGGAACAGTTCCGGTATATGTGCCCAACCTGCTCAATACACAGGAAAAAGTTTTAGACATTCCGACCATTAATACTATTATCAATCAGGAATTACAAAATTTGGAAGTCAACGCCAAAAAAGTAATTGTTTATTACATTGACATTGACGACCCAAAGGCAGTAGAAAAATTCATCAAAGAAAACAATGCCACCGAAATTGAAGTAGAACTCAAAGACCTGAAAAACCTGCTTCACGAAATTGTGATTGAGGATATTGTAGAATTTAATACCACAAAAACCAAAGAGGGCTACGAAACCGAAATTACCAAATTCATTAGCGACCGACTTATTCAAAAAATCAATGAGTTCAACCAAAAAGGCAACCTGCAATCATTAACCAAAGGAAAAAAGTTTGAACCTATCAGCATCAGCGAAGAAGGTTTGGAACTAATTGAACTCATTTCGCTGGATTGTGAAAATTCAGAAGGTCAATGGCACAGCAGCACCGAAGTTAAGATTGATAAACTTGGTTATGTGATTAAGGACGGAACCAAAACAAAAGAATTTTGGGATGGTAAAATTACAAGCGATAAGAAACCAAAAAGAATAAAAATCAGGAATATCAGTGGTGATGAAACAATAAAGGTAATTGAATAAATTTAATGACCATGAAACCAAACGGAGCAAAATTCTATAAATGTGCTTTGCAAGTTAATTCTTATCTGTACAACAATAAATACAGAAAAGGCGAGAAATTTGACGAAAATAAATATAATAATGAAATTTTAAAGATTTGTCAGGAAGAAAACATACAGGTAGTTGGATTAGCCGAACATGGTGACGTAAATTCAACGGAGAACCTGCGAAAGCTTCTGCAAGAAAATGGAATTATCGTGTTCCCCGGATTTGAATTGTGTAGTGCAGAAAAAATTCATATTATCAGCCTTTTCCCGGATGACAAAGACGCCAATTGGCTAAATCAAATGTTGGGAAGCTTGCAAGGAACTGCCTTTAGTGCAAACCAAACAACTGACAAATCTTCTTTAAAATACATAGAGATTGCTGAGAAAGTAATTGAGGCAGGTGGAATAACCTATGCTGCTCATGTGCATGAAGAAAACGGTTTATTGGTGGTAAATGATGGTTCAGGTGGTCATCCGGATATTTGGAAAAATGAAAAGTTGGTATTAGCTGTTCAAATTAATAAAGAAAAAGTTGAGGATTTAGACCAAAAATACAGGCAAATTATCCAAAACGATGATACAAACTATAAAAGAATACGCAAGGTAGCCGTAATTCATGCTAAAGATGTAGAAAAGCCGGAAACACTTAAAAATCCAATGGCAAGTTGCTATATCAAAATGGACAAACCAAGTATTGAAGGGTTAAGACAGGCATTTTTGGACGGGGAATCAAGGATACGTTTGTTTTCTCAACTAAAAGAAGAAAAACACTCCAGAATATTAAACCTTAAAGTTTCTTCAAACTTTTTTTCTGATGACTTTAGCTTAAATTTCAACGATAATCTTAATACCTTGATAGGTGGTAGAGGAACCGGAAAAAGCACATTGCTGGAAGCCATTCGCTACGGATTAGATATTCCTTATCAATCGGTCGAAGCCAAAAGAAGGGCAGTTGAAATTTTAACAAGTAATTTTTCAAACGGCAAAATTATTATCGAAGTTTTTTCTTCAAGGTATAATAAAAAATTTACTGTAGAGCGGAATTTCGGTCAGCCACAAATCATCAAAAATGAAGATGGGAGTTTATCTTTTCTCTCTGTTAAAGATATTCTCCCCGAAATAAAAATGTTTGGGCAAAATGAAATTTTTGAATTTGCTGAAAAAACCGAAAACCATGTAAAACTCATAGAACAACTTCTTCCAGAGCTAAAGGATAAGCTACCTGAAATACAAAAACTCTTAAGAGAAAACCGAATTAAACTGATACAAACCAAAGAAATATTAGATGAACTGGAAACAAAATTTAATCGTGAGAAACAATTACAAGAGCGGTTAAACAATCTAAAGGCATTAGGATTAGACAAAAAATTTGAAGAGCAGAATATTTACAACAAAGAAGAAGCAATCATCAAACGAAGTGATAGCGAATTTAAGGAAATACAATCGCTTGTTGAAGAATTGGAGCGAAACATCTCTGCCGTTGATTTACACTATTTAAGTGCTGATGCATTGGAAGATTATATCAATGCTGAAAAATTGACTTCACTTAAACCGGCTTGGGAGAAATTTATTTCTGAAATGCAGAAAGCCATTAGTATCATAAGAACGGCCGAAAAAACTTTTGTTACTCAGTCGGATGAAATAAAACAACAATGGCAGAAGGCAAAAGAACAATTTGAAAATGAGTTTCAGAAACTCATCAACAAATTGCCTGATAGTGGCGGAAGAAAAGGAAGCGACATTGCCCGGGAGTATTCTCAAATTAGTAAAGAGCTTTCTTCTATGCAGGGTTTAACTAATCAGCGGGTGCAAAATAAAAAATTATTTGATGAGCTGATAAAAAAACGCAAAGAATTATTGGCTGCTCTAAATAGCGAAATTGATGAGCGTTTTGATTTGATATTTAAGAAGATTAAGTCATTAAACAAAAATGCATTAAATGGAAAAATGCAATTAGAAGTTAAGAAATGGGGGAATTGTAAACCTCTTAAAGATTTTTTATTAAATATCGAGGGTTTGGGTGAAAAAAAATTACAATGGATAAATGAACAGCCGTCCACTTTTAATATCCTTCAATTTGTAAAGGATATAAGAGAATCAAATGAATCGAACTTCAAAGAAACCTACCATTTAACACCCGGAGTAGCTTCTACGCTCAAAAAGTTGCCGGAAGAAAAAATCTGGGAATTGGAGGAAATTGCTTTGACAGAAACAGTAACTATCAAACTGAATGTAGGCGATGAAGAAAACCCAACATTTAAAGAGATAAGTGAATTATCCTCGGGTCAAAAATGTACAGCGATATTAAATTTATTACTACTCAATAACAATGACCCATTAATTATTGACCAACCGGAAGATAATCTGGATAATGCCTTCATAGCTGAAAATATAGTAAAAGAATTACGCATACAAAAGGAATCACGGCAATTCATTTTCAGTACACACAACGCCAATATACCGGTTTTTGGCGATGCTGAATGGATTGGCGTGATGGAAATTGAAAATGGTGAATGCCTATTGAAAGATGAAAATATTGGTTCCATTGATAATAAATCGCTACGGCCGAAAATCGAAAATATTTTGGAAGGTGGCAAATATGCCTTTGAAACCAGAAGGTTAAAATATAATTACTAAAAAATTTAAGGATATGACTTATCAGGAATTACTTGAAATAATTGCTAATCCGGAGAATTCAAAAGTCGAATTTAAACTCGATAGCGAGCGACCGGAACGTATTGCTAAAGAAATTGTAGCTTTCGCTAATTTCAGAGGAGGAAGTATTTTCTTTGGTATTGATAATGATAGGAATATTAAAGGTATTAATAGAGAAAATTTTGAAGAATGGTTAATGGACACGGTATTTGGCAGATACATCACACCATCTATAATTCCAATCTACGAAGAAATTAATACACCGGAAGGGAGAGTAGCTATAGTTACCATAGAACAAGGCATTCACAAGCCCTATTATGTAAAGGAAGGAGAGCGAGAAACACCCTATATTAGAATTGGTTCTACTTCCCAAATTGCAAAAGGAGAACAATTGTTGCGTTTAGCTCAGGAGGCCGGTTCTTATCACTTCGAAGTTGCACCGGTTTCAGGTTCTTCTATTGATGACATAGATATTGAGCTTTTTATGAACTATTATAAAAGAGAATTTGATGAGGATTTATCAGATGCTAACAAGAATGAACTTATTGAAAAACTAAGTCAGCTCGATTTGCTTGTAAAAAATTCTTTTAATAACTATTCAGCCAGCATTGCCGGGCTGGTAATTTTTGGGAAAAACGCAGGTAAATTTCTTTACAACCATGGATTTAGAGTTATTCACTATTCAGGCAGCGAAATCGAGATTAATCACAATTTTGATCAAACCTATGTCCTACCATTAGCAAATTTTAAAAACCCGAATGGCGAAATTGTTAGAAGCGGTCTGATAGAAGCAGTTATAAATAAATTACGTGAAATATATGCAAGTGAAGAACTTATTGATGGTATCCACAGAGAAACCAAATGGAAAATACCGGAGAGAGTGCTTCGTGAGTTGTTAGTGAATGCCGTAATTCATCGAGATTATACAAAAAAAAACAGAAATGAAATCAGAATATTCAGTAACAGAATAGAGGTAGAAAGTCAGGGACGCTTACCCAACACACTTACCATAGAAAAAATAAAAGCAGGTCAGAAGTTTCAGCGAAATCCTATATTAGTCAGATTTGCGCAAGATTTTGGATTGATGGAACATAAAGGTTTGGGAATACGGAAAATAGTTATGGAAACTCTTCGAAATACTGGTATAGGCGAAGCATTACTGGAAGAAACAGATGAAACATTTAAAGTAAGTATTTTTTATTAAGGCAATAGTAATTGGATATACTATTCTTAAAAAATGAAACCATCTTTCATAGTCATACACATTGGCAAGCCACGGCCAAGCCGGCACACAAGCCAAAGCTTGCCAAAGAGTATGCCTGTCCCACGCTGAAAAGAAAAAATTAAAAATTCCCTTCCCTTTTAAAAATTTTAAAAACGCCAACACACAATCCGACATAAAAACATTCGGACAGTTGGTTGCAAAACTCAATAAGAACAAGGGTTGCAAGACACGGACGACAAGAACGCCAGCCTGTAACAGCACCTATAAGAAATTGGCGGTTCAGTGGTTAAATGAAGTTCAGCTTTTCAATCAAGCTTTCGTGCAGGTTGACAGTTTTGTGCTTCGAAATCGCCAACTTCTTATAGCTGCAAAACGTTATGCGGC
The DNA here is from genome assembly GCA_964596145.1 of uncultured Ignavibacteriaceae bacterium. Classification (GTDB taxonomy): domain Bacteria; phylum Bacteroidota; class Ignavibacteria; order Ignavibacteriales; family Ignavibacteriaceae; genus CAZHVS01. The sequence goes on along the minus strand of CAZQSR010000076.1, from coordinate 80 downwards.
AGCTTAAAAGACGACACCAAACCAAAAAAATCATCTTGACAACCACCCGACTTTGAACTACGAAGGATGAAATTTTTCAG
>CAZQSR010000075.1:0-10146 GCA_964596145.1 uncultured Ignavibacteriaceae bacterium | reverse complement strand
AAAAAACTACAGGAAGGCAGTCTGCAGTCAGAACTCCGATTCCAACATTTTTTATTGCTGATAAACCAAAACGAATTTTACCTTTTTCTACATTAAAGAAAACTGAAGGACGATTTACATTTGGAGGAAGTACTGTAGTTTTCAATTTTCTACAATCTTCTAGAAACTTTGCAACTTTATTTTTGTCTCCAAATTCGTGCGTTAGGTTGGCTGCTAAAAATTCTGCAGTGTAATGTGCTTTTAGATAAGCAGTCTGGTAAGCAAGAAAAGAATATGCAACTGAATGACTTTTATTAAATCCATAATTTGCAAATTTATTTATCACTTCAAAAATATCTCTTGCAATTTTTTCGGGTATCTTATTTTTAACAGCTCCTTCTACAAATTTTGATTGCTGCTGTTCCATCTCTTTAAGATTTTTTTTACCCATTGCACGACGTAAAATATCGGCTTCTGAGAGCGTCATTCCGGCAACTTTATTTGCAATTTGAATTACCTGTTCCTGGTAAACAATAATGCCATATGTCTCATTCAATATTGGTTCAAGAACTGGATGAATATATTCAACGGCTTTTCTGCCTGATTTTCTATCAATAAAATCATTAATAAATTCCATTGGTCCTGGTCGATAAAGAGCATTCATCGCTGAGAGGTCATTTATTGATGTCGGTTTTAATTTTTTTAAATACTCTCTCATTGGAGCAGATTCAAACTGAAACACTCCTGTTGTTTGTCCACGCCAGAATATTCTGTATGTCTTTTCATCATCAAGAGGAATATTGTCAATATCGATTTTCTTGTTGTGGTTTTGTTCAATAAATTTTAATGTGTCTCTTATAATTGATAGAGTCCGCAAACCAAGAAAATCCATTTTTAAAATTCCGGCTGCTTCAAGTTCTTTCATATTGTACTGAGTAACAATTTCTTCTTGTCCAGTTGCATTTGCTAATGGGACATAATCGCTAACATCACCGGGAGTAATAACTATTCCCGCTGCATGTTTAGATGCATTGCGATTCATTCCTTCAAGAACTTTAGCAAACTTTATTAATTCCTGAATCTGTTCATCTTTAGAATCTTTAACCCATTTTAATTCAGGAACTTCATTTAGTGCTTCATTAATTGAATATACTTTACCGAATTTACTTGGAATAAATTTGGTAATATTATTAACCGTAGGAATTGGAATTTTTAATACTCTGGCAACATCACGAATTACTGCACGTGATGATAAACGGTTGAATGTAATAATCTGGCTTACACATTCAGAGCCATATTTTTGTTTTACGTACTCAATTACTTCGCCTCTCATTTCATCATCAAAATCAACGTCAATATCAGGCATTGATTTTCTTTCAGGATTTAAAAACCTTTCGAACAAAAGATTATACTTTAATGGATTAATGTTAGTAATTCCGAGTACATATGCCACAAGGCTGCCTGCTGCACTACCTCTTCCGGGACCAACAGGAATATTTCTTTCTTTTGCTGCATTAATAAAATCCTGTACAATTAAAAAGTACCCGGCAAATCCCATTTTCTTAATTATGTCAATTTCATAATTAAATCTCTTAAGAATTTCCTCATCAGTCTTAGGAAATTTTTCCTTCAACTTTTGTGTGGCAAGTAATTCAAAGTATTCATCAAGTGTCTTTACATCAATATTTTCAGGAATTGGAAAACGTGGGAAGTAATAGCTCTCCTGTCTAAGTTTTAAATCAACCTTCGATTCTATTTCAATAGTGTTTTCGATTGCTTTAGGAAGGTGATTGAAAAGATTTATCATTTCTTCCTTAGATTTGAAGTAAATCTGATCAGTTCCGTATCTTAATTTTTTATAATCTACTTCACCTGTTTTGTCTGATAAATAAATTAAGATATTATGAGGAATTGCATCTTCCTTGTTTATGTAATGGCAATCATTTGTTGCAACAAGTTTAATTCCAAGCTCTTTTGATAAACGAGGCATACCATCAAGCATTGGCTTTTCTGATTCCATTAAATGATCTTGAATCTCAAGATAAAAATCATCTCCAAAAAGTTCATGATATTGCAACGCAATCTTTCTTGCTTTTTCATAATCGTTTTCTACAAGGTTGTAAGCAACAATACCGCCTATACATGCGGTAGTGCAGATTAAACCTTCGTGATATTTTTGCAATACTTCAAAATCTATTCTTGGACGATAATAATATCCTTCTTTAAAACCTATTGTTGATAACTTGATTAAATTTTTATAACCAGTTTTATTTTTTGCAAGTAAAATAAGATGGTAATATTGTTTTTTCTTTTTTTTGCCGGTTAATTCTTCAACCTTTCCTCTATCTTTCCTGCTTCCCTCTTTAACTATATAAGCTTCCATCCCAATGATTGGTTTAATTCCAGCTTTTGCAGCAATTTTATAAAATTCAGGAATTCCATATAGTACACCATGGTCAGTCAAAGCTACTGCAGGCATATCAAATTTTTTTGCAGCGTTTACAAGCCCTTCAACTGTACAGGCTCCATCCTGTAGGCTATAGTGTGTATGATTATGTAGATGCACAAAATTTGTCATCGCTGAATTTAAAGCAGTTTTTTTTTGAATGAGAAAAGAAATTGTCTATTGAATTTTAATAATAAAAAAGGAGAAAAAAAAAGTTGTAATGAAATAATTTTTTATATGTCTAAATATCAGCAATCATTTTTTGCCGGAGTGTCCAAATCCTCCTTCTCCTCTTTTGCTCTTCTTAATATTTTTTGATTCAATAATGTTAGCATCATATACTTTGGATAAAACAAGCTGTGCAATCCTATCACCCTCATGTATTTCAAATTTTTTTTCTCCAAGATTAATCAGAATTATTTTTATTTCACCACGATAGTCAGAATCAATTGTTCCCGGTGAATTAAGGATTCCAATTCCATGATTAATTGCAAGTCCGCTTCTTGGACGAACTTGTAGTTCATACCCTTTGGGAATTTCTACAACAAGATTTGTTGGAATAAGTGCAACTTTGTTTGGATGAATAACTACTTTCTTTTTAATTGCAGCCCTAATGTCCATTCCCGCACTTCCTGTTGTTGCATACGCAGGTAAAGGCAAATCAATAAATTTATCTGATATTCTTTTAAACTTTAATTTTATCTTCATTTTAAAATATTAACTTTGTTAAAAACAGATTTCAAAAAAATCACTTCTTTTTTCTCAAAGACCTTTGTAAAAAACATTAACACGAAGAAGAGAATCAATAAAAGAAATTTATAAAGCATTGTTAATTCATTATACGAACGAAGCAAATAAAAACATATACCAACAATAATTATCGAAGTAAAAATTTTAACGAGTTTAATATATTCATATTGAATTGGGTAAAACTTTTGAGTAACGATAAACAAACCGGCAGCCATAACAATGTAGCTTGCAAGTGTAGTATAAGCAGCACCCATTAATCCAAATATTGGAATGAGTATAAAATTAAAACCGATATTAACAACTGCACCTATTCCGGTAACTATCGGAACATAATTGCTCTTTTCTTTAATATAAATTCCCGAAGTAAAATTCACATACAAACCATTGAACAAATAAGCAAGAAGAATTATCGGAACAATTTCTAATCCGTTCCAGTAGGCACTTCCAATTATTGTCTTGCCAAATATTTTTACTTTAACTATGTCATCAATAAAAAGAGAAAGCAAAACTAAAATTATACTGGAAACGAGAGTAAAATAAGTAAGCACTTTTGCAAATATTTCCTTTGCATTTTTTTCTTTTGCATTAGCCATAAAAAAAGGCTGCCAAGCAAACTGAAACATGGAAACGAATAACATCATAAAAATCCCAAGGCGATAATTTGCCTGGAAGATTCCGACAGTTTTTAAATCTGTCAACATTTGTAAAATAGGACGGTTAATCACCTGAACAAACATTGATGCTAAACCTGAAGGCAGATAAGGAATTCCAAATTTGAAAAGTCTTTTGAACAGTACAAAATTAAATGAGATAGTTAAATTTTTTAATATAAAAGGAATTAAAGCTAATAATGAAAACAAAGAAGCTGCTAGGTTGCTAATAAATACAGCTTCAATTCCTATCTTCCATTTTATTATTAAAAGAACATTCAGAATAACATTAATTAAAATATTTCCGACTTTAATTGCTGCAAATAATTTGGCTTTGCGTTCAAGTCTTAAGCCGATGAATGGAGTAACAGCAAGAGCATCAACTAAAAGTATAAAAGCAAAATAATTTATAATGTATTCATACCCTGAAGGAATACCAACTGTACTCATCATAGGGTTTTTAAACACATAGATAAGAAATGAAAACAAAACTGATGTTACCACAACAGAATAGAAAGGAGTTGAAAAATTTTCTTTCTTATCACCAATTTCAAGCGTAGAAGCAAATCGGAGGTAGGCAGAGTCCATTCCATACAAATAAATTATATTGAAGATTGCTATGAAAGCATAAACATTGGCAACTATGCCATACTCATCAGGGATAAATGAATTAGTATAAATTGGAATAAGCAGAAAATTAAGAAAGCGTCCAAGTATAGTGCTTGTTCCATAAATGGCTGTATCTTTTGTAAGTTGTTTTAATTTATCAAGCATTCTTTAAAATAACCTCAAGAGATATATCAAGCGCTTTAACGCTGTGAGTTATAGCTCCGACGGAGATATAATCAACACCGGTTTCCGCAATCTGTTTAACTGTTTCATAATTAATTCCACCAGAAGCCTCAAGCTTGCATTTTCCGTTTGTAATTTTCACTGCTTCCTTTAATAATTCAACAGAGAAATTATCAAGCATTATAATATCTACTTCATTTAATAAAGCTTCTTTAAGCTGGTCAAGATTTGTAACCTCCACTTCTATTTTCAGATTTTGATTATTTTTTTTATTAAAATCTTTACAATCTTTAATTGCTTTTGTAATTGAACCTGCAACCTCTAAATGATTGTCTTTAATAAGAAACATATCATACAAACCAAAACGATGATTATCAGCGCCGCCAATTTTTACGGCAAGTTTATCAAGCATTCTTAAACCGGGAACAGTCTTTCTTGTATCAAGAATTTTTGCTTTTGTATGTTTTATCATTTGAGAATATTTATTAGACGCCGTTGCGATACCACTCATTCTCTGAAAAATATTTAAAGCAGTTCTTTCGCAAGTTAAAATAGTTGATGCTCTTCCATAAACCTCAGCAACAATATCACCTTTGTTTACCTCTTTTCCGTCATCAGAATATTTTGTAAAAGAAATTTCTTGATCATATAACTTGAAAACTCTTTCAACAATTTCAAGTCCGGCAATTATGCCAATATCCTTTACCAGAAATTTTCCAACAGCTTTGATATCAGAATTTATAATCGCACCAGTTGTAACATCTCCCGAGCTAATATCTTCCTTTAATGCAGAAAGAATAAAAGTATCAAATTCAGTTTTCATAACCGAAAAATCCTTTTACTTTATCAAGAAAAAATTGCGGACAGCGGACAGCTTTCCCCGAGGAATCTTTCATAAATACGTGTTCTGTATAACCCTGTGCTAAAAGTTTATGATCAGATTTTCTGATTACATTATAATCAATATGAATTTTTATTGCAGGCAATTCCTCCATCATACTTTCTATGATAATTATCTCATCATAAAAAGCGGGGGAAAGATATTTTGCTTTTGATTCAATTACCGGAAGATGATAACCAAGGTCTTCAATTGATTTATAAGATAACCCGATATCTCTTAACATTTCGGTTCTGCCTATTTCAAAGTATTCATAATATTTGGGATTATATACAAACTTCATTCTATCAGTTTCTGAAAACCTGACTCTTAATTCAGTTGTTGTTCTTAACATAATTTCCTCTATTCGGTGTAAGCTCCCATCGAAGCAAATTTTTCTATTCTCATCTCAACTATTTTTTCTGGTTTTATTTTTATAAGTTCTTTCAATTCTTCTTTCAAAATTGTTTTTAGTTTTGATGCAGCTTCTTCGTGATTTTTATGTGCACCTCCGAGAGGTTCAGGAACAATTCTATCGATTACTTTCATCTCGAGTAAATCATTAGCTGTAAGTTTCAAAGCTTCAGCTGCTTGTTCTTTGTAATCCCAGCTTCTCCATAGTATACTTGAACAGGATTCAGGACTGATAACTGAATACCAGGTGTTTTCAAGCATAAGAATTCTATCTCCAACACCAATTCCCAAAGCACCACCGCTTGCACCTTCACCAATAATTACAACAATAATTGGAACTTTTAATTTGCTCATTTCAAATAAATTTTTTGCAATTGCTTCCGCCTGTCCTCTTTCTTCAGCTTCTAAGCCGGGATAAGCGCCCGGAGTATCAATTAATGTTATAACGGGTTTATTAAATTTTTCCGCAAGTTTCATCAATCTTAATGCTTTGCGATATCCTTCAGGATTAGCCATTCCAAAATTTCTGTAAACGTTTGACTTGGTATCTCTCCCTTTTTGCTGACCAATAATCATTACTTTAAACTCATCAATTCTTGCAAATCCTCCGACAATTGCTTTGTCATCTTTAAAATACCTGTCCCCGTGAAGTTCAACAAAATCTTTTGTCATAAGGTAAATGTAATCAAGAGTATAAGGACGTTCAGGATGACGGGCTAATTGCACACGTTGCCATCGTGTAAGGTTTTTATAAATATTTTCTTTTAACTGTTGAACTTTTTCTTCAAGAGCTTTTATCTCGCTGCCAAGATTAAAATCATCTGACAGTTTTTTCATTTCTGAAATTTTTTCTTCAAGTTCAATTATGGGTTTTTCAAATTCAAGTATAGTCTTTGCCATATTCATTCCTTAGTAAAAAGTATTTTACTTATCGTCTTTCCAATTATTTCAAGGTCAAGCCATATGTTTTGATTCTTTGCATAGAATATATTTAGTCTTTGTGTGTTTTCCTCTTTTTCAAGAAACCATAAACCGGTAATTCCTTTTTTCCCCAGATACAAATTATGTGTATTATTTTCTTCTTTTGGTCCGACAAAACTTAATTTTCCCATTAATACAGATGGACAATTCTTAATCATCTGAAGTAAATAATTTTTGCTTTTTTTTGAAAAGAAAAAGACAAAGGGAGAAATAAAAATCATTACAAAAATTGAAATTATAATATCAAACAATCTTTTAATGAATTTATTTAGCGGTTGTGTAATATTGTATGTAATTTCTATCAATGGAATATCATCTAGAATATTTACTTCTGATTTACCTACAAGAAATTCAAGATTGTTTCCGGCAAGTTTAAATTCTACATTTTCCTTTTGACAATCAGCAACAATCTTCATGATGCTGTTATAAGCAATATCTTTAGATGAAAAAATCACTTCAGAGATCTTTTTCTGTTGAATAATTTTCAAAATATTTTCAATGCTTCCAATTACTTCAACCTCCTCTAATTTTCTTCCAATATCTTTCCGCGAGGTAGAAATCAAACCTTCTACATTATGATAGCTTGTGTATTTTGATTTTAATTTTCTGGCTATCTCTAATGCTGAATCACTTACTCCGACAATCAATGTTCTTACGATTGAATTTTCTGAACTTGAAATACCCAGCTTAAAAAACAATTTTACAAAAATTCTCCAGCCGGAGAAAGCAATAAGCAAAATCAGATAAGTAATTATGATAACTATTCTGCTGTAAGCAAACTCTTTAAAAAAATAAGTTAATGAAGAGACCACAAAGAACGCAGGAATTACAGCTATTAATCCTTTTAACACAGAAATATTGTCTTTTTTATAAGCTCCAAGCAATGATGAAGTGATTATTTGAGCAATAGCGGGAATACTGTAAATAATCAGAAATGCTTCTTCGTGAAATCCTGACCAGCTTGTTTTGACTGAGGAATAAATTTTCTCAGCAATAAAAAGCGAGAGATTAAAAAAAATGAAATCAAGAATTACAGAAATAAGAATTAATTTTTTCCTTCCAATGAAAGCAAATAATGTCCTGATAAAAATTGCCGAGCGAAGAATAAATTCAACTATTAGCGAACTGGCAAAATGCTTTTTGACAAAAAGATGCATCGCATTATAAAAAACTTTTGTTTCATCAAAGCTGCTCCGTTTCGTCGATTCTCCTTTGTAATGGATTATTCTTGTCGAATGAACATAGTAAACTTTATAACCAGCTTTCTGAACTCTATAACACCAATCCAGGTCTTCTCCATACATAAAAAATGTTTCATCAAGTCCGCCAATTTTTTCGTACACATCTTTCCTTATCATCATAAATGAACCTGAGATTGCATCAACTTCATAAGACTGGTTTTCATCCAGATAAGTAAGATTATAACGAGCAAATAATTTGCTTTTTGGAAAGAGTGTACTTAATCCTGTTACCTTGCAAAATGATGTCCAAGGACCCGGAAAACTCCTTCTGCAGGCAAGCTGCAAAGTGCCATCGGGATTCAAAATTTTACAACCTGCAAGTCCAACATCAGAATTTGCCCTAAAAAAATTTATCATTGTTTCAAAAGTATCTTCACTTACAATGGTATCGGGATTAAGCAATAGAATATATTTCCCTGTGCTTAATTTCATTCCAAGGTTATTTGCTTTACTAAAACCAAGATTGACGGGATTAAAAATTTTTTTTACATCAGGATATTTTTCTTTAAGCAATTCAACACTACCATCATCCGAAGCATTATCAACAACAATAACTTCACATTTAATGTTTTGTGATGCTTTTTCTATTGAGCTTAGTAGATTTTGAAGGAATTCTTTTACGTTATAGTTAACTATGATGATTGATAAGTCCACACCATAGCCTGTAATTAAAGATTGCCAAGAGCACTTTTAATTCTTAAACGCCAGACAAGAGTTGCTGCTTCGCGAACAATTTTTTTTGACATTTTCGATTTCCCGGTTTGTCTATCAATAAAAATGATGGGAATTTCTTTTATTTGAAAACCTTTTTTCCATGCTTTGAAATTCATTTCTATCTGGAAAGCATAACCATTGGATTTAATTTCATCGAGATTGATTGCTTCAAGTACTTTTCTTCTGAAACATTTAAATCCGCCGGTAGAGTCGTGGATTGGTAAGCCGGTAATTATTCGTGTATATTTGTTTGCAAAAAAACTAAGTAATAATCTCTGCATAGGCCAGTTAACAACATTCACACCGCTGAGATAACGGCTGCCAATAACAAGGTCTGCATCTTTTATGGCAATCAGAAAATTTGCAATTTCTTTAGGATCGTGAGAAAAATCAGCATCCATTTCAAAAATAAAATCGTAACCTTTTTGAATTGCATATTTAAAACCGGCACAATATGCAGTGCCAAGTCCCATCTTTTTTTCACGTCTTAAAACATTAATACGATCATTAACCTTAGATAATTCTTCAACATAGTTTCCGGTACCATCAGGAGAATTATCATCAACAACAAGAATATCCAGATCGTTATTGTATAAATTTAATAACTCCGGAATTAATTTCTTGATGTTATCAAGTTCATTGTATGTTGGTATTATTATTAATGATTTAGACATAAAATTAAAGGATTTTTCAACTCAAAATTAAGAAGAATTTCAAAAAATTACAGACTAATCGTAATGACCTTTTCCAAAAAGTACAACAAAGATTGTCCTTATTAAAATTTTCAAATCCATTCTTAAAGACATATTTTCAATATAAAAAAGATCAAATTTCAATTTTGTTTTAACATCTTCAATATTTTCATCATACTTATGTTTAACCTGTGCCCAACCAGTTACACCAGGTTTTACTCTTAATCTTCTTTTATAGTAAGGAATTTCAAGAGCAAATTTTTCAACGAAAAACGGTCTTTCTGGTCTTGGACCAACAAGACTCATTTCGCCTTTAAGAATATTTAGCATCTGGGGCAGTTCATCCATTCGGACTTTTCTTAAAAATTTTCCAACTCTTGTAATTCTTGGATCATTTTTTTGCGACCAAACTGGACCGCTAAGTTTTTCTGCATCTTTTTTCATTGTACGGAATTTATAAATCTTAAAGATTTTTCCGCCAATTCCGCACCTTTCCTGTTTATAAAAAACAGGTCCTTCGCTATCTAGTTTAATTGCAATTCCTATTATTACCAATAGAGGAAAAGTCAATATCAATATGAGAAAAGAAATTAAAATATCAAATAGTCTT
>CAZQSR010000074.1:0-10227 GCA_964596145.1 uncultured Ignavibacteriaceae bacterium | reverse complement strand
AGAAGGCGGTGGCAGTAATAGTATCAACTTTCAATTCACTGCCGGCATTAAATCCGTACCAACCGAACCATAATAGACCTGTTCCAAGGGCGACTAAAGGAAGGCTGTGAGGACCTCGCTCGACTATATTTCTTTTTCCAACAAAAAACACCGAAGCAAGTGCAGCCATACCAGCGCTTGCATGAACTACAATTCCACCAGCAAAATCGAGTACTCCCCATTTTGCTAACAAACCATTACCCCAAACCATATGTACCAGCGGGAAATAAACAAAAATCAACCAGACAGTTAGGAAGATAAGATAAGCTGGAAATCTGACTCTATTGGCAAAAGCTCCTGTGATAAGAGCAGGGGTGATAATTGCAAACATCATCTGGTAAGCAATGAAAACAAACAGTGGAATATTAGCACCGGAAAAAGGAGTATTTAAATCAATTCCTCTTAAAAATGCCATATCAAGATTTCCAACTAATCCACCTTCGCCACCGCTAAAGCAGAGCGAATAACCAAATAAAAACCACAGTACAGTTGTCCAGCCCAGCGAAACAAAACTTTGTATCATAATTGCAAGAACGTTTTTTCTGCCTACTAAACCACCATAAAAAAATGCAAGTCCTGGAGTCATTAACATGACAAGACTTGTTGCTAAAAGCATAAAACCAGTGCTTCCAGTATCGAACATAATTTCTCCTAAAGTATTTATTGTTGTTAAAAAGTTAAACCAAAAACCAGATATGAGATTTCTGCATTTGGATTTAAAGTATATGATATAAAAATTGGTAAAGAATATTCTTCAGTAATTTTTATTTGTCTTGAAGCTTTTATTCCAAAGTTGATTACATTTAGTTTTTCTGTGCCATAGTAATATGGGTTATCTTTGCTTCCTAAAGCTGTTCCAAGTGATAAACCAAGGTTTGTACTTTGCACTTCAAAACCATAATCGAGTTGTAAATAGACATTCTTTCCCTCTTCATTATAAACATTCATATAACCACTTAAGGAAATTGGAAATTTTTCTGGACCATTAATTATTAGACCTGCTTCAACTGTATGAGCACCGGGTCCATTTGCATTATTATAATTATTGAAATTCCCAATCTTTTTTCCACCATTTGGGTAGTAGTAATCAGTTAAAATAGCTGTAAGTGAAATTGAATTCGGAAAGTTAACTGAATAGCTCATCCAGGTGTCAATTTCACTATTTACAGCATTTTGAGGGTCGGTTGGATTGATATTAGTAAAGCCGTAAGAGCCCCAAAAACCAATTTGAAAGTTACTGACTTTTGCAGTAAGATAAGGTTGTATGCAAGGCTGATCATTCAGATTAAGTCCTCGCCAAACATATCTGCTTACAAAGTCTGCATTTGTGTTTATTGAAAAATCTTGCGCAAAGATATTAATAAACAGGGCACTAATGACAAAAGTTAGAAAACAATATCGAAGCATTTTATTCATAGATTATCCTTTTTTATAAATTAAAAGTTCTGATTGTAAAAATGAGAAACTCAACCCGTAAAGAAAAATTTCTAATCAACAAGCGTAACATTTTTGTCTTAAACGAGATTAAAAAGTTGTCTGTTTTAGTGAATCCAATTGTCAAAGTGCTTTTTTATGTTAATTTTGTATTGAACAAATGAGTCATTAATTAAAAGTTAAAATATACTGCTTGAAGAAAATTCTTATTATCCAGAATAGAGATTCACTTCCTGATATGCGAAGTCTCCTTCCTGAAGAAGATTATACAGTCTTTTATTCGTATAATAAAAAAGAAGGAATAGAAATAGCATCTTTATACTTACCGGATATAATTGTTTTTATCTTATCAAATGAAGAAGAAGATATTAAATGTATTCATCAATTGATTAATGGAGAAAAAACTTTATTAATTCCTTTAATAATAATTTCAATTAATCCATCATTCTTGCAGCAGAGGAAAATGATGGAATTGGGGATTGATGATTATATACCAGCAGATTTATTAACGGTTACTTTAGAAAAAACCTTAAAAAGCAGAGCAAGAAAAATATCGAATCTTTATACTGAATTAAATAAAAAGATTAATTCATTTGAAGAAACTTCTTATTCGCCTAAGAGAAAAGAACATTTATTAATTACTGTTGGTAATAAATTAAGGTTGATAAGATTTGTCGATATTCTTGCTGTTGTAGCATTAAAAGAATATTCACAGATTTTTATCAGGGAAGGATGTAAAATAGTTGTTCGAAAGTCACTGAATAATTGGATTAACATTTTACCTCCGAATAATTTTTTAAGAATACATCGTTCAACTATAATAAACACAAATGAAATTGAAAAGATTAATAAGCTTAATGAGCGGACATATTCTGTTCAAATCAAGAATATTAAAGAGAGTTTCAATTTTAGTTACAGGTATGCAAGCATAATGCGTAAAACATTTTCAGCATAATGATTCTCAAATATATTTTTTGTTTTAACCCATAATTATCAATTGAACAGAATTCTATTCTCATTTTTAGGAAGAGAGAATTCTAAATGCTTCTTAATTCTGAAAAAAAAGAGGAAATCCATTAGATTTATCATCAAAATAATCTAAAAAAACTTAATTACTTTCTGGCACATACTTTGTCCTTCAAGCCTATTAAAAACAAACACAGGTTAAAATGATTCGAGGAACAATAATTGTAGCAAAAGAAATTTGCAAAGGCTGTGAGCTTTGTATAGCAGCATGTCCACAGGAAAGTATTGCACTTTCTAAACAAATTAATTTACGCGGTTACCGGTTTGCAGAATTGGTTAATGAAAAATGCACAGGATGTATGAATTGCGCTCTTGTTTGTCCTGATGCAGCAATTACGGTTTACCGTGAAGCTAAACAAAAAAAAGTTGCATAAAATTTATAAAGAGTAATTATGGAAAAGAAAATCTACGGAAAAGAAACAAAATTAATGAAAGGTAACGAAGCACTTGCTGAATCTGCTATCAGGGCAGGATTAACAGCTTATTACGGTTACCCTATAACACCTCAATCTGAAATTCTTGAATATTTGACTGAACAACATCCCAAAAGAAATTTTATGGTTCTGCAAGCCGAAAGTGAAGTAGCTTCAATTAATATGGTATATGGAGCGGCTGGTGCAGGTGCAAGAGTTATGACTTCTTCATCAAGCCCGGGGATTTCTTTAATGCAGGAAGGTCTTTCTTACATCGCCTGTGCTGAACTTCCTTGTCTGATTGTAAATATTAATCGGGGAGGTCCGGGTTTAGGAACGATTCAACCGGGACAGGGAGATTATTTCCAATCTGTAAAAGGCGGAGGACATGGTGATTACAGACTTATTGTACTCGCTCCTGCATCAGTTCAGGAAATGGCTGATTTTGTTTTTGATGGTTTTCAGCTTGGTGAGAAATATAGAAATCCTGTTCTTATTCTTGCTGATGGTGCTCTGGGACAAATGATGGAAAAAGTTGAATTGAAAGAAGAAGGTTCTTTACCAATGCCTGAAAAACCATGGGCAACAACCGGTAAACCAAAAACAAGACAGCGTAATATTATTACTTCTCTTTTTATTGAACCGGAAGTTATGGAGCAGGTAAATATCAAACTTCAAAAAAAATATAGAGAGATTGAAAAAAACGAAGTAAGATACGAAGCAATTAATTGTGATGATGCTGAAATAGTTCTGGTTGCTTATGGATTATCGGCTCGTATTTCTCAAAAGACAGTTGATATTGCAAGAGAAAAAGGTATTAAAGCTGGATTGTTAAGACCCATAACTTTATGGCCTTTTCCTGAAAGACCCATAGCAGATTTAACAAATCATGTTGAAAACTTTTTAGTTGTTGAAATGAATTCGGGTCAGATGGTTGAAGATGTTAAACTTGCGGTAAATGGAAAATCACAAGTTCATTTCAAAGGAAGAATGGGAGGAATGATAATGAATCCTGAAGATATCCTTCATGAAATAGAAAGAATTATTCAACACAAACCTGTAATGCAAGAGTAGGAGATTAATATGTCATTTGAAATTTCAACTGAAGGAATGGATGTAGTTTATAATCGTCCTGAAACTATGACCGATACTTATTTGCACTATTGCCCGGGTTGCGGTCATGGTGTTGTCCACAAAGTTTTAATGGAAGTAATACAGGAACTTGATATTCAGGATCAAACTGTTGGTGTTGCTCCTGTTGGATGTTCAGTATTTGCTTATCATTACATGGATGTTGATATGCAGGAAGCTGCTCATGGAAGAGCTACTGCTGTTGCGACCGGGGTTAAAAGAACTCTTCCTGATAAATATGTTTATTCATATCAGGGAGATGGTGACCTTGCTGCAATTGGAACTGGTGAAACAATCCATACTGTTAACAGGGGAGAAAATATTCTTATCATTTTTATTAATAACGGAATTTACGGAATGACAGGCGGTCAAATGGCTCCTACTACATTGCCTGGACAAATTACTTCAACTACTCCGTATGGAAGAGATGTAAAACTTATGGGAAATCCATTAAAAATTACTGATCTTGTAGCTCATCTGCCTGGAGCTTATTATGTTACAAGACAAGCCGTTCATACTCCAAACACTGTTCGTAAATTGAAAAAAGCATTAAAGTTTTCTCTTGAAGCACAAAAATTGAATAAAGGGACATGTTTTGTTGAAGTTGTTTCCAATTGTCCTTCGGGATGGAAATGCACTCCTCTTGAAGCAAATAAAATTATTGAAGAAGTGATGTTTCCAGCTTATCCGCTTGGAGATCTTAAAGTTCCTGAAAAAAATTAAAGTTTAATAAAAGGTGATTAAATGTATCAAACAGATGAAATAATTATTGCAGGCTTTGGTGGTCAGGGGGTTCTTTCAATGGGACAAATGCTTGCTTATTCAGCAATGATGGATAATAAAGAAACAAGCTGGATGCCATCTTATGGTCCCGAAATGCGTGGTGGTACAGCAAATTGTATTGTAATAATTTCAGATAAAAGAATTAGTTCTCCTATTGTATCAAGGTTCGATTCAGCTTTACTTCTCAATCAGCCTT
Organism: uncultured Ignavibacteriaceae bacterium; assembly: GCA_964596145.1. Lineage (GTDB taxonomy): Bacteria > Bacteroidota > Ignavibacteria > Ignavibacteriales > Ignavibacteriaceae > CAZHVS01. The sequence continues at coordinate 5,205 of CAZQSR010000074.1, read as the reverse complement.
CAGTTGATAAATTTGAAAAAGCTGTTAAACCAAATGGAGTAATTATTTATGAAGAATCGACTGTAATTAATCCTCCAACAAGAAAAGATATTAGTATTTATAAAGTTTCTGCTATTGCCGAAGCTAATAAGATGAATAAAAAGCAGGTAGCTAATATGGTTTTACTCGGTGCTTTTCTTGAAGTAAAACCATTATTGAAAATAGAAACCATTCTCTCTGCACTTAAAAAAGTATTACCTGAAAGACATCATCATTTAATTCCTTTAAATGAGAAAGCTTTGATGAGAGGGAAAGAAATTATTAAAGAATATCAACTTACATTAGTTTAATACCTTAAGGATGAAAATTTAAAATGTTTGATAAAGAATTTCAGTGCCAGCATACTTGTCGTAACTCCTGTGCATCTCTTAATGAAGCCTTAAGAAAAGAAACTGCAACAGTACGTTTTTATGAAACTGTATTCGAGGAATGTAACGCTCCCGAAGTAAGAACTTTTCTTGGTGAAATTATTGAGACAAGACGGGAGGAAATTTTAAAAATAATTCAAAAGTTAAACGAAATTCATGCTCGCTCTCAATCAATGGATGGTATAGCATCAAGTTTTAATTCTTAGCCAGTTAAGTGGTGAATTCCTGTTGTTCAGGAATTCACTGCTTGTTTTCCTTCCAGAATAATAATGAATATTTTGATGTTAAAGTTTTTAATTACATTTAATGTTACTTTCTTAAGTTTGTATATAAAAATAAAATTTTTAATGAATTAGTTTTACCCCAGTTAACAAATAGAATATGGATATAAAATGCAAGCAGATAATCTAAATTTCGAAGACATAATTCGTCGAACAAAAATTAATCAGGAAGCAGATGTAATAAACACTGTTGCAATCATCGGTGCAGGTGTTATGGGGCAGGGAATTGCTCAAACTATTGCAGCTTCAGGACTTGAGGTTTTTATTGTTGAAGTTAGTGAGGAAAGAGTTGAAAAGGCTAAAGCAAATCTTTCTGATAGCATAGATAGAGAAATAAAAAGATGGGCTATGACTTCTTCTGAAAAGAAAGCAATTCTTAGCCGAATAACCTGGTTTACTTCAATGGAAAAAATTAAAGATGCAGATATTATTATTGAAGCTGTTGATGAAGATTTTGAATTGAAGAAAAAAATCTTTATTGAACTTGATAAAATTGCAAACAGGGAAACTATTTTTATTTCAAACACTTCTACACTTAGCTTAACTGAAATTGCACAGAATACAAGTCGTGCAGATAAAATAATTGGAATGCATTTCCTTAATCCGGTTCCAAAAGTTCCTCTTGTCGAATTAATAAAAGCGCTCGAGACTTCGAATGATACTGTAAAAAAAGCAAAAGATTTTGCTTCCAAAATAGGTAAAGTTTCCGTTGAGGTTTATGAATATCCCGGTTTTGTTACCACACGTGCAATAGTTCCATTACTGAACGAAGCAATGTATATACTTATGGAAGGCATTGCCGAAGCTAAAGATATTGATACTGCAATGAAACTTGGTTACAATTTTCAATATGGTCCGCTTGAAATGGCTGATATGATGGGTCTTGATGAAGTTCTTGCATGGATGGATACATTATGGAAAACCCTTGCTGAACCACGTTACAGGGCTTGTCCTATTCTTCGTAAACTTGTTCGCGAAAGAAAACTTGGCAGAAAAACTTCTGAAGGTTTTTATAAATATGATTCAAACGGAAAAATTATTAATTGATAAAATCAGGATTTTAAAATGAAAGTATTAGTACTAAACTCAGGAAGCTCTTCGGTTAAATACCAATTTATTGATACAGATAATAGAATTGCACTAGCAAAAGGATTAGTTGATAGAATAGGAATGAGTGGAGCTGTGCTTACTCATACGAGGCAGGACGGTGACTCTGTTCGAATCGTTGGTGAAATTCTTGACCATACCATTGCAATAGAATATGTACTTGCAGTATTACTAAGCAAGAATCACGGTGTTATTGAAGATAAAGATGATATTGAAGCGGTCGGACACAGGGTTGTGCACGGTGGAGAAGATTTTTCAGGATCAGTTTTAATAACGGATGAAATAAACAAAGTATTGCAGGATAATGTTGAACTTGCTCCTCTTCATAATCCTCCAAATATAAAAGGAATTCAGGCTGTAACAAGATTATTGCCTGATACACCTCAATGCGGTGTATTTGATACTGCTTTTCACGTAAAAATGCCGCCACACGCTTATCTATATGGAATTCCTTATGAATTATATAAACGATACAAAATAAGAAGATATGGTTTCCATGGAACTTCTCATCGTTTCGTCTCTGAAAGAGCAGCAGAAATTTTAGGTAAAGATTATAATAGCTTAAAAATTGTTACCGCACATCTCGGCAATGGATGTAGTATGGCTGCTGTCGATAGAGGTCATTCAATAGATACTACGATGGGATTTACTCCGTTGGAAGGTTTGTTGATGGGCACCAGAGCCGGGGATATGGATGCATCAATTATTCTTTATGTTATGGCAAAAGAAGGTTTGTCTTTATCTGAAGCAGGAACTCTTCTTAACAAACATAGCGGAATGATTGGCATTAGCGGTGAAAGCAGTGATATGAGATAAATTGAAAAAGCTATGATTGAAGGCAATAAAAGAGCAAAAGTTGCATTCGATATTTTTTGTTATAGAGTAAAAAAATATATTGGTGCATATGCTTGTGCAATGGGTGGATTGGATGCAGTGGTTTTTACCGGTGGAATAGGTGAGAATTCTCCTTTAGTTAGAGATGCAGTATGTAAAGACCTTTCATTTCTTGGAATTGAACTAGATGAAAAGAAAAATCAGGATAAAGAAATTGATCTTTCAACTCCAAATGCAAAAGTTAAAGTTCTTAGAATTCCTACAAATGAAGAACTTGTAATTGCTCTTGATACTGCCGAAATTGTTGCAAACATGAAAAATCAAAAGAAAAAAGAGTCAATGCCTCTTGCATAATTTTTAAATAAAATTAGTATTTTAAGGTCAGTACAAAACTGACCTTTTTAATTTTTAGAAATAATTAACTGAAATATTTATGGATTTTGGAATACAAAATAAAACTGTTCTTGTTACTGCCTCGAGTAAAGGAATTGGTAGAGCAATCGCTGATGGATTTGTTGCAGAGGGATGCAATGTTATAATGTGTTCGCGTAATGAAAAAAATTTAATTAATGCTGCTGAGGAAATAAGTTCAAAATATAATTCATACATTGCCTGGAAAGTTTGCGACATCAATAATCCAGAAGAAATTAATGCAGTGATTAATTTTTCTTATGAAATGTTTGGTGGAGTTGATATACTTGTAAACAACTGTGGAGGTCCTCAAGCTGGTTTTTTCCAAAATTTTTCTGATGAAGATTGGCAATACTCTTTCGAACAGGTTCTATTAAGTGCAATCAGATTCACGCGGCTGGTTCTTCCAAATATGCAAACAAATAAATGGGGAAGAATTATTAATATTACTTCTGTTTCAGTAAAACAACCAGTGGAAAATCTTATCCTGTCAACCACGTTCAGACTTGGTTTAACAGGAATGAGTAAAACTCTGAGTAATGAATATGCTAAATATGGAATTACCATTAATAATGTTGCACCCGGTTACACTTACACAGACCGAATTAAAGAACTTTCAGAGATCCGTGCAAAACATGAAAATGATTCTATTGAAAATGTTTTACAAAAATTAAGTAATGAAATTCCAATGCAAAGAATCGGTACACCTGACGAAGTCGCTTCTGCAGTAATATTTTTAGCTTCACAACAAGCTGGTTATATTACAGGTAACACAATTACAGTCGATGGCGGAAGAATTAAAAATACATTATGAATGAAATATAAGACACAATCAATATGAAGAAAAAAATCTTAGTTGTTTTTACCGGTGGAACTTTTTCCATGAAAATTGATGATAAAACTGGTGGGGCAGTTCCTCATTTTTCAGGAAATGATTTAATTAAATTAATGCCTGAAATTTCCAGGCTCGCAGAGATTTCCATTTTTGATTTCGGTAAATATCCCGGTCCTCATATGACACCAGATTTGATGCTCGCCCTTTCTGGTGAAATAAAAAATCAATTAGTAAAAAAAATTTTTGATGGAATTGTAATCACTCACGGGACAGATACTCTTGAAGAGACAGCATATTTATTAGACCTTACCATTAATACTGAAATTCCTATTGTTGTAACAGGCTCAATGAAAAACAGTTCTGAGCCCGATTGGGATGGACCAAAAAATCTTTCAGATTCGATTTTAACATGCTTAAATCCTAACTGCCATAATCTTGGTGTGCTTGTTTGTCTTAATGGTGAAATAAATGCTGCAAGTGAAGTAACAAAAACTCATACTGAAGATATTGAAACATTCAGAAGTCTTGATTTTGGAAATCTTGGCTTTGTTGAAAAGGGAAGAGTGATATTGAATCGTCTGCCAAGAAAAATTGAACACATTAATACATCTTCAATAAAAAATAAAGTTGATCTGATAAAATGTTATGCGGGAATGGACGATAAGTTTTTCAAGTTTTCTGCAAATAGCGGAATAAACGGCCTTGTGGTTGAAGCGATGGGAGTTGGTAATGTTCCACCACCAGCGTTTGAAGGAATCAAATACGTTATTGAAAAAGGAATTCCTGTGGTGCTTGTTTCACGTTGCCCTGCTGGGGAAACGCTTGATATTTATAGTTATCCCGGTGCTGGTAAGTGGTTAAAAAGAATTGGTGTAATATTCGCAGACTATCTTAATGGTCAAAAAGCACGAATTAAAATGATGCTTGCCTTAACTGTTGCAAAAGATATAAATGAACTTAAAAAATTATTTGAAGAATAGATTCAGCCGGAAACATTTGTAACAAAAAAATCTCCTCAGTGTTAGAGGAGATTTTTATTGAGTAAAATAAAATTCTAATCAGGACTCAACGTGTGTAAGCCAATGATATTTGTCGGGTTTAATTCCATATTGAATTGAAGTTAATTCTTCAAATAATTTTACATCAAGTTCACCGGGGTTTCCACCATTTATTTTCATAATTTTTTCATGAAATTTTAATTCACCTACAGAAGAGATTATAGCAGCGGTGCCTGTTCCAAATACGCTTTTAACTTTACCTGCATCAAATTTTTTTACGAATTCTTCAATACTTAAAAGTCTTTCGTTTACATTCATTCCCCAGTCTTTTA
>CAZQSR010000073.1:0-10228 GCA_964596145.1 uncultured Ignavibacteriaceae bacterium | reverse complement strand
CAAAAGAGCTTGAATTTTGCCAACGCTCAATAAAGACGACCAGCTGACTTGAGACGCTGAGAAATACGTTCTTTAAAATCCTGTGGAGAAATTACCTTGACTTGTTCTCCGAATGAAAGAATTAATCTTTCCAACTCCAAATTTGGAATGACTTTGATTTTTACTTCCAGACCATTTAGGTCATTCTTATGCTTCTGACTTGGATGAATCGGCTTTGTGATGACATAAGGAGCAACTTCGGGAGAAAACTTCAAGACAACTTCCTGCAACTCGACACCTCCGGGACGGGTAACACCAACCAAATCGAAAAAGTACTCTTCCCACTCAGTTTCCGACTGTTTGTATTTCTCGGCAGTTTCAGATAATGACTCAATTCGATCTAAGGCAAGGTTCCAATTCGGAACCTGATTATCTGCATTGAGTCCAAAGACAAACCACCTGTTATTGTACTGCTTTAAATAGTAGGGATGAAAAGTGATGTCGTATGGTTCAGAACTTTTGAAGTCCTTGTATTTGACAAGCAGAACCCGCTCGTTAACAATGGCATTGAACAATGGAGTTAAAAAATGAAGCCCTTTAAGGTCAATATTGCTCTCAAAGCTGATGATTTCACTTTTACGCTCGATTAAGCCAAACTTTGATTCAAGCATTGGAATCATTTCATTGACCCATTCAAACTGTGGAATGCCTGAGAAACGAGAAAATATTTGAAGTGCTGACTTTATCTGTTCTGCTTCTGAATCATTTAAAGGTTGGTTGTTGAAAGAAAAAGACAAATTTTCGTATCGGTAGTAAACTTTCCGACCATATCGAAACCTGCCAAGTGGGATAGACCAACCAGACTCACTTTCCATGAAACGGATGTCATCAAACAACTGCCTTCTTTGAATTCCTTCGCAATTTGGATCGAAATCTATCAATGCTTTATTGCATTCTTCGAGTAGGTCTTCCAAAAAATACATCCTGCCCGAATTGCGAAAGCAACGGTCTAAGACCTGATAGCGAATAAGTGCATTTTTGTTGATGGACATGCCTAATAACTTTTCAATGCAGATTGATTGCACAGCACAAAGATACTTTTATTCCCTGAATGAGCAACGTAATGAATGGAATTAGAAAATACGCTTTTCTAACTTATTTTTATCTGTATCTTTACCGTGCAGATTGAGTGCACAGAAGCACTATACTTTTGCAGAAGTTCTTTGAAACACTTGCCTTAAGATATTGATTCGTGGGTGCTGGTCTCAGATTTCGGTTTGAGACAATGATCGGCATCTTCTTCCGGCTTATGGCCGGGATGAATGTCACTTAGGCATTTTTAACAGCGGTTATTGATTTCAATGTCAATAATGTGAAGTTGTTATTAATGTAATTATTAGTGATGAATAGGTATTGATTTATACATACAAAAAGAGTATCCGGCAGGTGTTTTCAAAGTCCTTCAAAACTTTAGACATGAAAATTGAACAGGCACATATCGACCAAATACGAAAGCAATTTGCAGATCTGCAAAGCAAAGAGGACTTAGTGAAACTATTAAGTGACGCTAAGAACATGCTGTATGGTGAGGAGAGCAAACCTGTTCAATTAAAATCATTAACCTATTACGCCAACCCAACACTTTGCAAAAAGCGTTATCAAACATTTACCATTAAGAAAAAGTCAGGTGCAGACAGAACCATCCATGCACCCGTGAAAGGGTTAAAATCCATTCTTCGATCGTTAAACTTTGTGCTGCAATGTGTTTATGAACCACATGAGGCAGCAACAGGTTTTGTTTTGGCGAAGTCTATTGTTGACAATGCCAAAAAGCATGTGGGGCATCATTATGTCCTAAACATGGACTTGAAAGACTTCTTTCACACGTTCGACCGTAACAGAGTAAAGATGGGCTTCATGTATGAACCATTTAACCTGAATGGTGCCAAAGAACCTTTGGCTTTTCTCTTGGCAAGTCTTTGCACCCATCCTTTTGAGATTGATGGAGAAGTAAAAACCGTTCTTCCACAAGGCAGCCCGACATCTCCTACTTTAACGAATATTCTTTGCAAAAAGCTTGACCGCAGACTTACCGGACTTGCCAACCGCTTTGGTGCAACTTATACAAGGTATGCTGACGATATTACCTTTTCTTCACCTCATAACATCTATACAAATGAAGAATTCAACAAGGAGTTAAAAAGAATTATTGAAGAAGACCAAAAACTGCACATCAATCCAAAGAAAACGCGTTTGCAGAAAGCCGGATATCGCCAGGAAGCAACAGGCTTGATAGTAAACAACAAGGTAAATGTCCGCAGGAAATATGTGAAGCAAATCCGCATGTGGCTATACTATTGGGAAAAGTATGGCTATGAAAAAGCTGAACAGATTTTTAAACGGGATTACATTGCCGACAAAGGACATGTGAAAAATATGAATACTCAAATAGTAAATGTATTGGATGGAAAATTGGAGTTTTTAAAGATGGTGAAGGGAATTGAGGATGGAACTTATAAGGGAATGAAAAAGAGGTTTAATAAATTGACCCAAAATTCTCTATCACCCACAAAATTGAATCATTCAGATGACAATCAGAATCGAATGTCAGAAAAAGAAACAATATCCATTTCAGATATAGCCACTTCAGAAATTTCGAACAAAAACAACAATATTAATATAGAACTTATTGTTCGTCCACTCGGTAATTCTTCAATTGAAGAACTGATGGTAAACAAATACTTAAGCAAAGGATTGAAACTTCCCTACATTGAAATTTTTGAGAATCAAGACAAAAATAACCCATCACTACCACACAATCCAGAACAGACAACTATAATTTTAACTGAGTTTAAAAATGATGGATCTGGTTTTAAGGAATTGGTTCATAAACCTTTTGATGAGATTACCCCTATTAAGGTTTTAGAGAAAGTAAAAAATCATCCAAACTTTAGTGTGTATTTCGAAAAAGGAAGAAAATCGGGGTTTAAAGGAACCATTAATAGTGAAGTCCAAAATTCTATCATTGGTTTAATAAATTCTTTTGAAAGAATTGGGATTAAACATTGGGAGCAATTTAAAAAATATCCCTTTGGAGAAGATGGATCGTCTGAATATACAGCCTATACAATGAATTTTAAAAAAAATTATCGGTTTGGTCCTAAGCAAGATGGTTATACTAGCCTTAAAGAAATCTTAGTATCAGCATTCAATGAGAAAATTAAAAGATTTAAACCTGAACTAATTTTCCTACCAGATGAGAGAAAATTTGATCTGCGAGGTAGTTTTTATACATGGGTTCCAGCCGTAAAGAAAGGTTTAGAATTCATCGCAAATGGAATAAATGAACACTCCAATATCAATGGTAATAAAGACTTCCACACTAAACAAATCTTCTTTGAGTTAAGGAGAGATACTACCTTAAACACAATTTCTCTTTTGATTACTGATTCAGATTCTGTAGCAAATAGACCTGCGAAACAAATACTAGAAGACTTAAGAAAATCTGAAGTATCAAAAAGATTTTTTAGGTCGATATGTGATTGGTCAGTTTACTTAAAAAATGATGAAGGAAATTTTAAGGCCAGGATACTCAAAAGAATTATTGATATGGATAAAGAAGATATTATTTCAATAGAAGACAATAAAGGATTTACTCATGAAATCACATTTTTTGGTACATGATTTAAAACCCATTTTACTGATTGACGACAAAAAAGAGGGTATTAACAGAGGCGAAGTTTTTATGCAAAAACTTTCAATTGATTTGCAGATATTAGTTGATTTTCATGAAGATGTAAATCAACTAATTAAAAAATCAGATGAATGGTCGGTAGAGGTTTTATTTGATCCGGATAAGTATGTCGGAGCATTTCTCCATCACAGCTACGCAGACCCTCTTCTAAACCAATCCCAATTATCATATTTAAGAGATAAGTTGAAAAGCTTAGATCTGATTATTTTTAGTGGAGGAACACAGATTAACGTTGCAACTAATCAAATACCGAGAGACACACTTTTTACTTATCTAAAGCCTGCTCTTGATGCATATTCAATAATGGGTGTATTCCCAACTTTATATTTGTTTGGTGGAAACATAAATCGTTTTTATCCAATTATCGATGAGATGTATCAAGTACTTGAGAACGAAGGCAAAGACGCATTTCTAAGTCACAAAAGCTTTGAAGTATATATATCTGTCTGTGGTTGGGATTTGAATTCAGTAAAAAAATACTATAAGGAGCGACTTACTGAAGAGCAAATTGCTGATAAAATAAATGAATGGAGACTAAATTTTAACCAATGAAACATTTAATACTACATCTTGAGCAGTTGAGTTCATCGCTAGATTCAAAGGCATTTTCAAGTTACAATCTTTTATATTTACTCAAACAAGAAGCGTTGAATTCCGTTGAGGAATCCTTGAAAAGAATAGATGAAAAAGACTTATTTCCATATCGAGTAAGTTCAGAATTGACAACTGAAAAGCATAAGTCAATTATAGTTTTTAAAGAAGGACTTAGATGGGATCAAGTAATTCGATTGGCAGTATATCTTAGGCTTCTGCCTGACGAAAATTGGATTTCAAAAGCCCCGGTCATTATTTGTTGCGATAATTTGCCTAATCCAATACATGACAAAGATTTGACAAGTATCACGGATATACAAAACTTCTTAAATATTCCAGGTGTATTCTACAAACAATATTTTGCCATTTTCGGAAGAAGTTTAAATGATGAAGGCAATACTGATTATAATATAAATATCTTTTTAAAAACAATAAATAAAGATTTCGATATAAGTTCTATATCTATTCTTTCCGAAAATCTGACGCATGACCGACACTCAATCACCAACTATTGGGGCGCTGTTAAATTGGCTTTGAATGCGGGTTATGGTGTAGAAGAAATTGGATATAAATTCCCCCCCACACTATATTTTAATTATTTACTTAAGAAATATGGATTAAGAACTGTACCTAATAATAAAAAAACGAATTTTTGCGATAATTTAAAGAAAAATAAGGTGTTATTAATTGATGATAATGCTGATAAGGGATGGAAGGCTGTAATAGAAAAAATATTTAAACCTGCAGAGGTTGATATTGCAGAAGATTTTGAAAAAGTCAATCAATTTGGAAAATTAAAAAACTTAAGTCCCTACGATATAATTTTTCTTGACTTAAGGCTTCCAAAGATTGGAATAAACAATATTGATTATGATAACGGTATAAAATTATTACAAAAAATAAAAGAGTCTTACCCTCAAGTTCCTGTAATCGTATTCACTGCATCAAATAAATCATGGACTAGAGAAACCGTTCAAAATTTTGGGGCTGACGGAATGTATGTGAAAGAATCGCCAGAATACGCAGGTGATACAAATTATTCTAAAGAGAATTTTAATAATTTTACTAAGACAGTCGTCGATACTCTGGGAAAGTATAAAGTGTTAAGACCTTACTGGGAAGCAATACAAATAATTCTCAATAACAAAACATATAGTTCCATACCTGAAAAAGGTAACACCAAATTCCAAAAAAGAATCGAAGAAAGACTCAAAATGTTTTACGGCCTTTTAAAAAGAGGCTTGGAACAAACTGTGTTTAATGAAAGACAATTTTATTTCTCTGACTATGAGTTAGCATTTATGACCTTATGGAGCACCTTAAATGAAATAAGTGAATTCAATTATGTTAAAACTCAGCCCAATGTACCAATTCAAGATTCAGGCGGGAATGCAATAACCAAACATCCAGGAGGACAACCAACTAGATACATTAATGACCATTATAAGTGGGAAATAATTAATCAAAGCGATACATATGTTGAATATTCATATAGCATAAAGATTGATAATAATACGGGCAATCCTTTAATAAGTTCTTGTGGCAGGTTTTACAAATTGAATCATGAACAAAAATCTTGTTTTTTCTTTGAAGACAATCAATTCAAATCTTTAGCAAATGCAAACAAAACTAAGATTAACTATGAAAAAACATTATATCTTCAGATTGCTTTTTTGATTGAGAAAAAAAATAATCTTTTGAATAATAGAAACAAATCAAATTTTCAACAAACTCTAGTCAGATTAAATGAAGTAAGAAACCAACTATTCCTAACCCATGGGTCGGATATTTCTTCCGGATTTTACAATCAAACAGAAAAAGAGAAAAGAGCTAATCATACCATAACCCCCAATGGTGATATAAAGGTTTTATTTGAGTTAATTTCCTTCTTGTTAACTGGTAATGAAATTAGCATAGACATCAATTAAATGCAGATACATCGCACAGTTAAATTCAACCTTTGCATGAAAGAATAACCGCTATGAAAATTTTTGACCATTTCCAACATATTAATCTCACCAACGACCAGCGCAATGCGTTGGAAAAGCTTCAGGCTTTTTTAGAAAGTGATGAGCGGGTGTTTATTCTACAGGGATATGCTGGAAGTGGTAAGACAACCTTGCTCAAAGGTTTTGTTGAATATCTGCAATCTTTGGAAAAGAAATATCAATTGATGGCTCCCACTGGCAGAGCCGCAAAAGTTATTAATAAAAAAACTGGCTTTGAATCCACCACCATTCACAAAGGCATTTACAGTTTTGATGAATTAATTGAAATCAAACAGGGTGAGGATGAAAATGATGTTTCGTTTCTGTACCAATACAAAATCAGAAATAATCCGGGAGCTCATGATTCGGTTCTGATAGTGGATGAAGCATCTATGGTAAGTGATATTTTGAGCCAAGGAGAGTTTTTCCGCTTTGGTAGTGGTCATTTGTTGCGAGACCTTATGACTTATGGCAGAATTCAAGACACCACAACAACCAGTAAAATCATTTTCATAGGCGATCCTGCCCAGTTGGCCCCTATTGGAATGACCTTCTCCCCTGCACTTGACCAACAATATTTGATTGAGACATACAAGACTTCCGTTTTACAAGCAGAAATGAAGGAGGTGAAACGCCAGGATGACAAAAATGGTATTTTGACTGCCGCCATTAAAATCAGGCAGTGCTTAACTTCCGGCTATTTCAATGATTTTGATTTGAGAGAAAACAAGCAGGATATTTTTAATCCAGATTATCAGGATTATCTCGAAACCTACAAGGGTCAGCAAGACCAAAAAATCATCATCTGCTACAAAAACAAAACAGCACTTGATTTGAACCGGGCTATCCGCAGTGATAAGTTTGGAGATGATATACCAATTCAGCCATCTGATACTGTTATTATTGGCGGAAACAATTACCGTTTGGGTATTATGAACGGAGAATTTGCTGTGGTTTCAGAAACAAGTCCATCCGTTGAAAGCAGAGAAGTGAGATTTTATGACAAAGGAGGTAAAACCAAAAGTGTCAGACTTACATGGCGTAGCATCAGTCTTGTGTTGCCAGACGAAAATAATCAGCCCAAAACCATAAACGGATTTATGTTAGAAAACTATCTATATGGAGATAATAATCTAAAACCCGAAGAGCAACGAGCCCTTTATGTAGATTTTAAAAACAGGCACCCTAAACTTAAAAAGGGTACAGAGGAGTTTAAAGAAGCCATTATCAACGATAAGTATTTCAACTGCATACTTCTGAAATACGGTTATGCAGTAACCTGCCACAAAGCCCAGGGTGGTGAATGGGCAAATGCCTTTGTTTTTTGGGATGGAGGAATACAAGCCAACTTTAATTTTTATGAATCGGAACATAATCGTTCAGGTAAGACGAATTCAGAATTCTACCGTTGGGCATACACAGCAGTAACCCGAGCATCCAAAAAACTGTTTTGCATCAATCCACCGTATTTTTCATCCTTTTCAGGTATGAGTTTTATTGATGTGAATGTTCAAAAGGCTTTTAGCGAACTCACAGGACAATCAAATCCAACAACTGAAATCAATAACAATGAGGTTTCACCGGAATTGGAAAAATTTGGTTTAACTGATGCTCCTTTAACAATACAAGATCATTTCATATACAGATGGTACAATCTGCGAAAGCATTACATAGATATTGAAGCATGGCAAAAGGTTGGGTATGAAGTACGCTATATCTTCAAGAGAGAGTCACAAACAGCAGCATTCAAATACTGGGTTAATGGTCAGAATGTTTTTAAAAACAATTTTCAAAAGTTACCTGCTCAAACCAATTCTGATGAATTATTTGAAACCATCACGAAAATACTGGAAAATGCTTCGCCTGTCATAGTCAACCGAAACAATATTGAGGGTATTTTAACGCAAATTGAATTTGATGTAAACATTGAAGAAGAAAAGCCATTCTTGAAAAATTTATTCGATTATATCAGCAAAGGTTTGTCAAACGGTAAAATCATTTCCAACATTCAGCATCTTGAATACCGTGAAAGATATACCATAGAAAATAATGGAAAGTCTTGTGTAATTGACTTTGAATATGATAAAGCTGGCTTTTTTGGTCGAGTGCTGCCATTAGAAAAAAAATGCGACTGTCCTGAACTTCTTGCCAAAATAAAATCCATTGTAAACAACCTTAAAGAAACTGATTATGTCATTTAAAGAAATCAAAGAACTTAGACAAGCCGGTAAGCTTGACGAAGCTTTGCAAATGGCAAATCAAGCTTTGGAATCAGATCCCGGCAATATTTGGAATAAGCGGGCTGCTGCATGGGTGTATTATGATTATCTCAAAAAAAATGCTCAACCTGAATCATTTGAAGCATTCAAAGAAAATCTAATCATGATTAAAGATTTGCAATTACCAGAAGATGAAAAAATGGTGTTTGACAATTGTGCGTGGCAAATCGGCAGTTTGGTTTTTGGCTTACAGAAAACAGAGCATGTTGATTATGACAAAATCAATGAGTTGTATGAGATTATCAGGGACTTTCATTTCACCAAGCCATCTGAGGCGTATTCATTTATTTACAAAGCTTTTCACAAGAGATATCAAAACTGGTCAAACTATCTGACTTTTGCTGACTGGTGGAATTTAGAAAACCTTCGTTCGGAAGACTTTCTTAAAGAGGAATTCAACGATAAGAAGATGATGTCAATTGCAGAACAAGCATACATTGCTTATTCCAAGAAACTTTTGGAAGGAGAACCTTTAGATCCTTTTGGACAGCAACGAGTGATTGACAAAGAGAAGATTCAATCATTTTTGCCAAAACTGGATGCTTTGATCAAGAAACATCCAGAATATCAATATCCACCCTATTTCAAAGCAAAGCTCCTTTTGGTATCTGGAAATGATGAAAATGTTCTATCTGCATTTTTGCCATTTGCTAAACAAAAACGAAATGACTTTTGGGTGTGGGAACTGATGGCAGAAATCTTCTCTGATGATAAAGACATTCAGTTTGCGTGCTATTGCAAAGCATTGAGTCTAAAAACTTCCGAAGACTTTTTGGTCAAGCTAAGACAGACCTTTGCTGATATGCTCATTGAAAAGAAAATGTACATTGAAGCCAAAACGGAAATTCAAAAAGTTATTGCAACAAGAGAGAAACACGAATGGAAGGTACCCAGCCAAATAGTGCAATGGACAGAACAGGAATGGTATAAAACTGCCTCTTCAAAAAAGGACAATTCAGACTTGTATTCAAGCCACATCAAACAAGCAGAAGAAATATTATTTCAGGACATACCCGAAGAATTAATTGTAGTTGAGTTTGTGAATGAAAACAAGAGTATGTTGAATTTTGTAAAATTTTTGAATAACAAGCCAAAATCAGGTTTCTTTAATTATGCCGGTCACTTATCTAAGCCACAAATTGGCAACCTTCTAAAAGTACGGTTTAATGGTGATGGTCAAGATGGTTTTTATAAAATCCTGACTGCTAAAAAAGCCGCCTCTAATGAGACATCTGATGCAATAAAAGATTTTGAAGGAACAATAAAGGTAATTTCTCCACAGAATTTTGGTTACATTGAGGACATCTTTGTTGAACCCAAAATTATAGAAGTAAGTAAGCTAACTGATGGACAGCCGGTAAAGGGAAGAGCAATACTATCATTCAATAAAAAGAAAAATGATTGGGGATGGAAAGCAATAAAAATCAAATAGCAAACGCTCACAGCCACATACTTTGCCAAGCCGTTCAAGGCAACGCTAAAACAAAAGCTTGTCAAAAAAGCGAGCCATTTATCTGAAAGATGATTCATCTTACATCGGGTATACGGTAGTTTTGTGGCATTTATATAAATTGGGAATGGGTGTGTAAATTGAACTCTGTCTGGTAAAATTCTTCATTCATTTCAAATATAAC
>CAZQSR010000072.1:0-10298 GCA_964596145.1 uncultured Ignavibacteriaceae bacterium | reverse complement strand
GGAACGTTTAGTCAAAGAAGATTTTGAAATAATAACAGCAAGTAACGGGGAAGAAGGTGTTGCTGCTGCAATCGAAAATAAACCAGACCTTGTATTGTTAGACGTTATTATGCCCGATGTTTCAGGTATTGAAGTTTGTAAAACACTATCATCAGATCCAAGGACTTCATCTGTTCCTGTAATTTTGGTTACTGCAAGAATATCTCACCAAGATATTGAAGAAGGTTTTAGAGCGGGTGCTTTTGATTATATAAAAAAGCCAATAGACCTTGATGAGCTTGTAATACGGGTTAAATCAGCTCTTCGATTTCGCGAAACACATCAAATACAAATTGAAAATGCTCGATTTAAAACTTTTGCCGCTACTGTTGTAACAGCAAATCATAAAATTAAACAACCACTGACAATAATATCATTATCTTTATCTGCGTTAAAGAGAGAAATAAATAAAGAAGAAATCTCGCGCGAAGCAGTTACAAAACGACTTGAATATATTGATAAAGCTATTAGCGATATCAATCAGGTTCTAAATCAATTAAATACCACCGAAAGACCAAAAATCGCTGAGTATTTGATGGATATAAAAATGGTTGATATTGAAAATGAAAAATCAGATTAATGTTCTTACAGTTTCAAGAAGAGTTTCAAAATCGTAAGGTTTATTCAGAAGTTTATTAATGCCAATCTTTTCAATATCAAGTGATTCAACAACTCCAAGACTGCCTGTAGAAAGAATAATTGGAAAATTAAAATTTAACTCCCGAATTTTTTTTATACATTCAATGCCGTTCATTTCAGGCATATTATAATCGATTACAAGCAAATCAATCACTATTTCTTCGGTAAGAAGTTTTAGAACTTCTTTCCCGTTCTGTACTTTAAGCACGTAATAATCAGCAGATTCAAGAAGCTCTGCAATTAAATCCTGGAGCATTTCTTCATCATCCGCAAGCAGAATTATTTTTGTCTCTTTTTCTTCACGTTGAACGGCTTGTTCAATAGCGGGTAAAAAGATACAAAATGATGTCCCTTTGTTTAATTCACTTTCAACTTCTATGTGACCATTGTGGGCTTTTATTATTCCATACGAAACATACAATCCTATGCCTGAGTCTGTTTCTTTCTTTTTTGTTGAAAAGTAGGGATCGAAAATTTTCTGAATATTTTCCTCGCTAATTCCACATCCATTATCAGTTACAGTTATACTTATGTAATTTCCTTTTACAAGTGAAGGAAATTGTATTTGATTATCATCTGTAACCAAAAAATTTTTTGCAGAAAGAGTAATGTTTCCTTCTTCTTTAATAGCTTCTTTTGCATTTACACAAAGGTTCATTAACACCTGGTGAATTTGAGTGCTGTTCCCGAAAAATCTCGATGTGTTTTTTTCGACATTAGTATTAAATTTAATTCCCGGCGGAAGAGTATTTTTAAATGCATTAGAAATTTCGTCAATTAATAAAGAGGTAGATACTTCTTCGTTTTGTCTTACAGTTTTCTTTCCATAACTAAGCAAACCTTTGGTTAAATCTCTTGAGCGTTTTGCACAGTCTTCAATAGTATCTATTAACTTAATCGACTCAGCATCAACATTTTTTCTTTTAAGAAGATTAACGCTTGCAAATATGCTTGATAAAAGATTGTTAAAGTCGTGAGCCATACCGCTTGCAAGTTTACCAATTGTTTCAAGTTTTTCTGCTTGTTTTAATTTGTTCTGAAGCTCTCGGTTAAATTCATTTGTTTTTATTAAAGTAATTGTAAATCCGGCTATAAAGGATAATTGTTCAACCAACTCAAGATTAAATTTACTTGAAGAATGCTGATTAGCTATGACTAAAAATGCCTTTAATTTTTTATCAAAAAAACATGGTGAGAGCAAAATATTTGAATTATTTGTCAATGAAAAAATGGTTGTAAAGACTTGATTATATTGGTTAAGATTAATAATTCCTTTATTCAAATCAATTAACTGTAAAATAAAAGGCAGATTATTTTTTATCTCCGTCTCCACCTCATTTAGACCATTTATTTTTTCTGAATTTAGTACGAAAAAATCTTCTATGCCATTGCCAGATACTGAAGCGAAAATATTTAAACTGGAATTGAGAGTTGATGCAAGGCTTTCAAGTAAATGAGTGTAAACTTCTGCGTGAGATTTTCCCTGTATAATTGCAGAGAAAATGTTCTCATAAATTATTGAAGTTAGAGTTGTTTTATCTTCCGGTGACGATTTATTCATTTAGTTACTCACTAAAAGGGCTAAGTTTATATTTTTTAATTTTGGTATAAAGTGTTTTCTGGCTGATACCAAGCTGTAAAGAAGTTTTCAAACGATCCCACTTATTATTATCTAGTGCTTTTTTAATATGAAATTTTTCCATTTCTTCAATCGAAATAGTTTCTCTATTAATATATACATCATTGCTCGACAGCTGTGTATTATTTGCAGGAGGCGTAATAAAAAGATTTTCTTTCCTGATAATATTGTCCTCTGAAAAAATAATTGCTCTTTCAATAATGTGTTCAAGTTCCCGCACGTTACCCGGAAAATCATATTGCATTAATGTTTTCTCTGCTTCATGCGATAAAATTTTTGGTGAACGAACCGGAGATTTTTTTTGAAGAAAGTGTGATGCTAAAATTGGAATATCATCTTTTCTATCTCTTAAAGGCGGAACAGTAAGTGTAATAACATTAAGACGAAAGAGCAAATCTTTTCTGAAATTTTTCTTTTCAGCTTCTTCGAGCAAATTTCTGTTTGTGGCTACAATAATTCTTACATTGGAAGTTAAATTATGTACACCGCCGATACGTCTGAATTCACCGTTTTCAATAAATCTTAATAGTTTTGGTTGGATATTAAGACTCATTTCACCAATCTCATCAAGAAAAAGAGTGCTCCAATTTGCAATTTCTACAAGTCCGGGTTTGGAAGTTTTTGCATCAGTAAAGGCGCCTTTCTCATAACCGAATAATTCACTTTCAATCAACTGATCTGGCAGTGAAGCGCAGTTGATAACTACAAAAAGTTTGTTCCTTCTTAAAGAATTGTAATGAATGTATTCTGCAAGAAGTTCTTTACCGGTTCCAGTTTCACCTTCGATCAGAATATTGGAATCAGTCTTGGCAGCTTTTTCTGCAAGCGAAATAATTTTTTTTATTGCTTGACTTTCACCAACAATTTTATTTGAATGAGAACTTTTCGCCTGTTTCTCAAGTATTTCACTTTTTATTATTAACTCTTTGTGTTCTAATGCCCGTTTTATAGAAAGAAGAAGCTCATCAAAATTGTAAGGCTTTGTTTTAAAATCGTAAGCTCCAAGTTTTGTACATTCGACTGCTTTTCTTATATCCGCTTCAGCAGTCAAAATAATTACGGGAAGATTAGGATAGTGTTCTACAGTATGTCTCAAAACATCTTCACCAGAAATCATAGGCATTCGAAGGTCTAAAAGAAAAAGGTCGTAATTTTTTTTCTTCAGCAATTCAATAGCAAAATTGCCATTGTAAATAGAATCAACACTGAAGCCGGAAGTTATTAGTTGTTCTTTTAACAAATAGCACAAAGCTTCATCATCATCACAGATTAATATTTTGTATTTTCCGTTCATTCCTTTATTAAATGGTGTAGCATAATTCTTACTCGAAAAATAATTAAAAAATATGAAAGCATTATCTTAAAAAGTTAATTAATTAAAGCTACATTTCGGGTGAAAAAAAGAAAATTTCAAATTCAATGAAACAAAAAATCATTTTAATTGGTGATTCAATTACGTATTCATTTGATGTGAATAAATTACTGCCTGAGTATTATATAATAAATAAGGGAATTTATGGTGATAACTCATTGGGAGTATTAAAAAGAATTGAGCAGGATGTAATTCAAAATAATCCGGATTTTGTTTTTTTGCTGATTGGCACAAATGATTTTGCTCTTGAAAGAACCGATGAAGAATTGCTTTCTACAATAAACAAAATTATAATCTCAATGATTTCATCTCTTCCCCGAACAAAAATATTTTTAACTTCAATTTTACCGACTAATAAAATTGAAAACAGGCCAAATGATAGAATACTTAAAGTTAATGTTCATATTCATAATATAGCCATTAAAAGAAATGTCAATTATTTCGATTTACATTCTTTGCTGCTTGATGACGATGGAAATTTGAATAAAGCTTATACCACTGACGGGCTTCACTTAAGTGACAATGGATATGTTGTCTGGGCAAAAGCACTTCGAAAATTATTGAATGAGCAACTTCATAGTATAGAAGAAAAATAGGATTGTTAATATTATAAGTTAGAATTTATTTTCAGGTGCATGATAAAAATTTATAATCTTAAAATATCGTTTTTCGTGGTTATTGTCAGTGTTTTTACCATGGCTCAGACAAGTGAATTTCGTATAGCACGATTGAAGTATAACGGTGGGGGTGATTGGTATAATGATCCTTCGGCAGAAGTTAATTTATTGAAATTTCTTCAGAAGAATACAAATATCAAAGTCAAACCAGAATATGTCTTTGTAGATCTATCTTCGGATGAATTATTTTCTTATCCGTTTATTTTTATAACTGGTCATGGTAATGTGCTCTTTTCACAACAGGAAGCTGAAAGACTAAGAAAATATCTTGAGCAGGGAGGTTTTTTGTACATTGATGATGATTATGGTTTAGATAAAGCTATGAGAAGGGAAATGAAAAAAGTGTTCAGTGATAAAGAATTTATCGAGCTTCCTTTTACATACGGTTTGTACAATTGTTTTTATGATTTTTCCTCTGGACCTCCTAAAACGCATAAACATGATGAAAATCCTCCGCAAGGATTTGGAATATTTTCGGGGAAAAGACTATGTGTGTTTTATACTTTTGAATCTAACCCAAGTGATGGATGGGCAGATCCCGAGGTTCATAATGACCCTCCAGCCAAAAGGGAAGAAGCTCTTAAATTTGGAGCGAATATAGTTATCTGGTCATTAACTCATTAGAATATTTTGAAGTAATTTTGACTGAATTAAAATCAAAATATTACGATGAAATTCGAACAAAGATAAACTTGTTTGAAAATAAAAAAATAATGAGCAATACTTTATTCATTATTCAAATTGCGGCAATTGTTTTTTTATTTGTTCTGTCGTTTATCATCTTCCTTGAGGGATATTTCTACTTTAATGCAATTGCTAAAACCATCATCGTATACTTCCTTTTATTAGTTTTGTCGATTATATTTATCCGGTATATTATTTATCCTTATCTGGTAATAAAAGAAATTGTGGGCAGAAGAGATTATTATAATTCCGCAGAAAGAATAGGAAATTATTTCCCACAGATTAAGGACGAATTAAAAAATGTATTTCAATTGATTTCGATAAACTACGAACACATTTATTCTTCTCAATTAATAAACGCTTCTTTTATTAGCATTTATAACAGGATTAAAGATATTGACTTCACAACAGTAATAACTTTTGAAAAATCCAGAAAGTTTTTAAAAGTTACTATACTGTTTTTTTTATTATTTATCTTATTGTTTTTTGTTCCTTCGTTCCAGTATGCGTCTTACAGGTTAATACATTATCAACAGAATTTTGTACTTCCTCAAAAATTTTATTTCATTATAGAACCTGGGAACAAGAGTGTTACCAAGGGAGATAACGTAACAATATTTCTTAAGGTTACAGATGCTTCCGTTTCTAATATAAATTTTTATTATAAAGATGAAACTTTAACGAATTATGAAATCAGGAAATTAACAAAAGACAGTAGTGGATTTTTCAAGTTTTATTTTGAACAAATTAATTCTTCAATCTTATATTATGCTGAAGCCGATGGTGTGCAGAGTGATGAATTTCAGATTACCGTAATTGAACGACCATTAATTAAAAGTTTGAGCTTGCAGATATTTCCGCCTTCATATACAAGGATGTCAATTGTTGAACAAAAGGACAATGGTAATATTAATACAATAATTGGAAGTAATGTAAAATTATCAATTGTTTCAAGTAAAGAATTAAAAACGGCATACTTGTTATATAATGACTCTACTATTCAACAACTTAAAATCAATTCTAATTTAGCAAGTTTACAATTTGCTGCTGTAAAAGAAAAAAGTTATTCGATAATAATGGAAGACTTAAATGGCAATAAAAATCTATCACCGGTTAATTATTCAATCAAACTTTTTCCTGATGAATTTCCTTCAATTGAGATTATTTCACCAAATAAAAATGTAAATTTAAGCGGAGATGAAAGACTGCCAATTTTTACTAAAATCTCTGATGACTTTGGTTTTACTAAACTGGTTCTAAATTATAAGCTGGTAAGTTCTAAGTATGAAACTGAACAAAAAAATTATCAGTCATTAGAAATTCCTATTAGTAAAAATCTGAAGGAAGCGGAAATAAACTATATCTGGAATTTGTCAACAATGGATTTGGCAACGGAAGATGTCGTGTCTTACTTTTTAGAGATTTATGATAATGATATAGTTAGTGGTCCAAAGTTATCTAAATCGGCTGTTTTTACAGTCAGAATTCCATCCCTCGATGAAATTTTTCAGTATGCAGATGATAAGCAAAAAAAGGTTGAAGAAGATTTGCTGAAAACATTAAAAGAAGCTGAAGAGTTGAAAAAAGAACTTGAAAAAATTGACCAGGATTTAAAGAGTGATAAAAAGGATATTAACTGGGAAGAAAAAGATAAGCTGCAAAAAGCTGTAGATAAATTTGAAAAACTTCAAAACAAAGTTGATGAAATTAATAAACAGTTAAACGAAGCCAAACAGGAATTACAGGAAAACAATCTCTTAAAACCAGAAACACTTGAAAAGTATCTTGAATTACAGAAGTTATTCAATGAATTAAGCTCTGATGAAATGAAAAAAGCAATGGAGCAAATGCAAAATGTTTTGCAAAAAATGGACAGAAAATTGACTCAGAATCAACTTCAAAATATGAAACTTGATGAAGATACTTTTAAGAAAAGCCTTGAAAGAACTATTAATCTTTTAAAGCGAGTACAGGTTGAACAAAAAATGGAAGAGATAATTAAAAGATTAGACCAGATTGAATTAAAGCAAAATGAACTTCAGCAGAAGACCGAAAAATCGGATTTGACAAATAAAACAGAAAGGGAATCATTACAAAAGCAGCAGGATGAAATTTCTAAAGAGATGGAAAAACTTGCGCAGGAAATGAAAGACCTGAGCGATAAAATGAAAGACCTGCAGGATATGCCAAATGAGGATCTTGAAAATTCAAAAAACGAATATGATAAGCAGGACAATGAAAAATTATCGGAGGAAGCTTCAAGTGAAATTCAAAAAATGAGAAAGCTGGAATCACAACAACTGCAAAAACAGATCTCAAAGAATATGAAAAAGATGAAACAAAATTTTTCCTCTATGCAACAAAAAATGCAGCAGGAAAATCAATTAAAAACTTTTACAGAAATGTTTCGTCTTCTCAATGAGATAATAAATCTTTCAAAAAAGCAGGAGGACTTAAAGAATCAGACTCTAAATGATTTGCAAAGCAAAAAAAATAATGAAATTACAAAGCAACAGGATGAATTAAAGAGAAATCTTGAAAAGATATTATCACAATTATCTAATCTTTCTCAGAAGACTTTTGCAATTACTCCCGAAATGGGAAAAGCATTAGGAGATGCCTTAGGTGATATGGAAAAATCAATAAATGATCTACAAAACCGAAACAATAATCAGGCATCAAATAATCAGAGAGAAGCAATGGGCTCACTGAATGAAGCTGCAACACTAATGAAGGAAATGATGGATGCAATGTCCCAGGGTGGAATGCAAGGCGGAGGAATGATGTCTTTAATGAAACAACTTGGACAATTATCACAGCAGCAAATGAGCTTAAATAATCTTACTCAAAAATTGCAAGGACAGGGGCAAGGAAATCTTACACCCGAAGCACAATCCCAATTACAAAGATTGGCTCAGCAACAGGATTTAATAAAAAAATCTCTTGAACAGTTAAATGAGGAAGCAAGAAAAACAGGTGAATCAAAAAAACTTCCATCAAATTTGCAGGATATAGTCAAACAGATGGAAGAGGTTGTTACTTCTATGAAGACAGAAAAATTGAATGATGAACTGGTACAAAAACAGGAAAAAATATTATCGAAATTATTAGATGCGCAAAAATCAATTAATGAAAGAGACTTTGAAAAAGAAAGAAAAAGCAATACTGGCGAGAATGTTTTAAGGAATTCTCCAGGCGAGTTAAAAACTGAAGTGAGCAAAAAACATAATCTTAAAGACGAGTTAAATAAAATTTTTAATGAAGGCTATAAGAAGGATTATGAAGAGCTTATAAGAAAATATTATGAGTCTCTGCAGAAAGAAATAACTAATTAATTTAAAACAAAAAAGGCTGCCAATAAAGACAGCCTTATAAAACTTGAAGAAAATGGTTTTTACAAACCGAATTTTACTCCAACTCTTGCTCCTATATAACTTAAATCATCAGCAACCATCTGATATTTTGCACTGAGATCCAGCATAGCTTTGGTACCGATAGGTAATTCATATCCAGCACCAACACCGAATCCAAATTTACTTTCACTGACATCAGATGAAGATGTTACTGTGGTGCCGCCAACAGTATATTTCGATTCAGCTGAAAATGTAAACATATGTAAACCGGTTTCAACTAATCCATAAAAACCAGGGGCAAAGTAATATTTTGCTCCAACAAGTATTGGAATAGCGGTATAATCAGTTGTAATAGTAGTTGATAAGAATGAATATTCTTTTCCGCCCCACATCAAATAGCCAACTTTTGCATAGCCATTTAATTTTGGCATAAAAGACATTTCAAATGTTGCAGTTCCACCAAAGCCCATATCAGCGTAATCACCAAAATCTCCCATAGGAAGAGCAATTTCGCCTCCAACACCAAGATACATTTTGGTTTGAGCGTTGGAAAAACCAACAAATAAAACAACTGCTACTAAAACAGCAAGAATTTTTTTCATTTTGTACTCCTTAATTTATTGATAATTATAAGTTGTTTAAAACTTATGTTATTAATTGTATAAATATAACACTCAAATGTAAAAATAAATTAGTTAATATTGCAACAAATTTTATTACTTAAATCACAAAAAATTATTTACTTATTGTTAACGATAAAATAGTCAGAATTGTTCCAAAACTGTATTAAAAAGTTGAAGCGAAATTTGTATTTTTAGAATGAAAGTAAATTAAGTTTTGATGAAAGAAATACTAAATAAATTATTACAACAAATATCCATCGCCACTAACACAGATTTAGCGATAGTTGTCAAGGCAGGAGTGTCTAATAACCAGGTGGTATCCATATCATCAGATATTAAGTTATCGGCTGATGAAAGAAATAATTTATGTAAAGTTTCTTCCAAAAAGAAGAAAGAAATAGTTGTACTTGAAGGGAAAGACTATGAAAGTGTTCATACGATTGATTTTTCTTCTAACAAAACTTGTGAATCATTCAGATTGATACTATTAAACAAAAAGAAAAAAAGAACTAAACCGGCATTATCAAATCTGAATAATTTTAATAAAATTCTTCACTATTTATTTGTTGAAGAATGCAAACAGCAGGAAGTTATAAAATCTGCAGAACGTTTTCGTGCAATTCTTGAAACACTTGATGATTTTATTTTTATTCTCGATAACAAAGGTAATATCAGCTTTGTAAATAAAAGCGGAGCTATCTTACTTGAATATATCCCGGAAGAACTTCTTAATAAACATTTTCTATTTATTATTGACGAAGCTGATAAACCCAACGTCGCAAAATCGTTCAGGGAATTATTAAAAGTTAATTCAGTAATTAATTTTGAAGCAGTATTAAAAACAAAATATGGAAAAAGTATTGTTTTCGAAATAAATGCCCGATCAAATTTTGAAAACGACAAATTGGAATCCGTTGTAGGAATTGGTCGAGATATTACCACAAGAAAAATATATAACAACAAACTTTCCGAATTAAATAATAAGCTTATAGAAGCAAATCGTCTTGTAGCAATTGAAAGAGACAGGGCTAAACAAAGAATATCTGTGCTTGAAGAATTAAATAGATTAAAAAACGAATTTGTTTCAAGCATTTCACACGAATTCAGAACTCCGCTTGCATCGATTATCGGATTTGCAGAAACAATAGATTCTGACCCACATTTACCTGATTCAACAAAAAAAGAATTTAATGCTATAATTCTTTCTGAAGCTAAAAGATTAGCAAAACTAATTAATGATGTACTCGATGTATCAAAAATTGAAAGCGGAAA
>CAZQSR010000071.1:0-10432 GCA_964596145.1 uncultured Ignavibacteriaceae bacterium | reverse complement strand
AGTAATAACAAAAATAAAATTACAACGATTGTTTCTGAAAAAGTAAAATATTATTATGCGTTGAATCAAAAAAAAACCTCATTAATATTCTTAAATGGACCAGGAAAACTTAAAATTATTACACGTGCAAGATTCGAAAAAAAATCTTTAAAAGAACTTGATTATACTATCGTCTATCGTATAGACGGCGGTACAAAGAAATATATTAAATATAAAAACATTACTCATTCAACAGATGCAAAATATAAAGTTGATTCACTTGGAACTCCGGCAATAAAAAAAGAATTAGAGATTGATATTAAAGCCGGAGATCATAACATTGAAGTGTGGATTGAAAATGATAATCCAAAAGTTGCTGCAAGATATTTATTCACTTCAAAAAAGAAAAAAAAGGCAGAATGGATAGCTATCTCTCCAACAAATACTTTCGAAATGGTTAACCTGAAAACAAATGAAAGTTTAATTACATATTATCGTTTTTCAAATCAGCACCCCTTAAAAGTAAAAATCAATGGCCCTACAAAACTTAAAGTTATGACACGTGTAGAAAATTTTTTTGATATGAAAGGGAGAATAAACTACAGATTACAAATTAAAGAAGATGATAAAATTAAAAATACTTTTGTGTTAAACAGTGTTCGTTCAGAAACAACAGTATATGAAAAAGAAGTTGACAAGGTTCCTGGTAAAGCAAATGAAATTATCGTTGATGTACCAAAAGGACAGCATCATATTCAGATTATCCCGCTGGATAATAATAATTTGTTAGCCAGATTATTATTTCCTAAGAAGGACATTAAACTAAGCGAGTGAAAAATGTTTTTTGTAAATAAAAATTTTTTAATATTGAGCACTACTTTGATTTTAATGAATTTCTATTGTTTTGCTCAATCATCAAGCGGAGTAAACTTAAAATTGTCACTTAATTCTTTTTATGATAATAACATTCTTAAATACTCAACAAAATATATTGAACGTTTTAAAAATCGCGAAGATGAAGGAAGATTCCATATTAATCGCTACGACGATATAATTAATGATTATTCACTTGATGTTTCCTACTCCAAAAATATTTTCGGAAAATTTTCTACAATTGTTTCTGCATCTGTCGATTACAACCGATATTCATTCAACACAGTTAAAAACTGGTGGCAGCTTGGTTTAAGCTTGCAGCAGAATTTGTCTCAAAAAACAAATGTAACTTTTTCTTATACTCACATACCAGATTTTTATGTTCGTCATTACCGCGATGCAGACTGGATTCAATTATACGGTTATACAAGCATAGTATTTCAACCATTTTCATTTTCAAAAAATGAATTTAGCTTAGCGATAAATAATTCAGCTATTGAAAAACTTCGACTTCGAGCAGGATTCAATTTTGCCAGATATTTTCATAATGAACATTTTACAGAATATGATTGCAATAACTTTTCTTTTCAATTAAGAGGTTATTACGAGTTGTACTACAATTTAAGAGTGAATGTAGGATACAAATATTTATACTCAGATGCTATTAGAACAGAAGAAGTGAACCAGATTAATTCTGCCATTGAAGTAGTTGATCCAACTTATGATGAACACACATTCATCTTTGGAGCTGACTACAATCTTCCTAAAATATTTAAACGTGATAATTCAATCTCCTTTTTATTCCAGTATAACAGAAGATTTTACAAGACCAATATTTATTATGAAATTGATCCACTTCACGCTGGTAGAAATGATTCTGAATACAGAATTGACTTTAAATACAATATAGAATTATTTAAGAATTTTTCTCTTACTCCATCATTTGTTTATAGTTTTAGAAAATCGAGTACAAGTGTT
The DNA here is from genome assembly GCA_964596145.1 of uncultured Ignavibacteriaceae bacterium. Taxonomy (GTDB): domain Bacteria; phylum Bacteroidota; class Ignavibacteria; order Ignavibacteriales; family Ignavibacteriaceae; genus CAZHVS01. The sequence continues at coordinate 8,602 of CAZQSR010000071.1, read as the reverse complement.
AACGAGAATAAAGAGTATGTTTCAAACGAGAAAGATTACAACCAGTTTCAGGCTGGACTAATCATTAATTACAAATTTATTTTTTAACCTTTTGGGATGTCGAAATGATTAAACATTATTTTTTATTGTTCACTTTATTTTCAATAATTTTAGTTAGTTGCGGAACTCCAAATGACCCTGAATCGGTGAGTGGAACTGATGGTGGATATAAAATTATCGGCAGACTTGCCACTTCTGGTTTTGCACAAGATGTTGTTGTAAAAGATTCAATCGCTTATGTAGCCCAGGGCGAAGGCGGACTTGCTATAATCAATATTTCCGATCGACAAAACCCAAAATTGATTTCGATGGTTAAGGATAAACTAAAAGGCTATTCTTATAAAATTATTTTAAAAGATAGTGTTGTTTATCTATCAGCAGGAAATTTTGGCGTATCAGTTGTAAATGTTTCTAAACCTTTATATCCCGATGTTACCGCAACAAATTTGCAAATGAAACCGGCAAAAAGTTTTTACATCCTGGATAATTATCTTTTAACAACTGTCGGAGAATACGGAATCAATATTGCTGAAATTAGTTCACCTACTTTGCCTGATATTAGAGGAACAATTTTAACTCCCGGTTTCACTCAAGGTATTTGTGCTACACAGGATAAAAATACATTGTTAGCTGCCTGCGGTGAAATGGGTTTTGCAATGATTAATATTTCAGATTTTCAAAATGGTTTTGGTGAATATCCATTGATTAACTGGATGGACACGCCTGGTTATGCAGAAGATATTATTATTCATCCGACCTTACCTGTTGCATTTTTAGCTTGTGGAACTTCAGGGCTGGTGATTATTGATTATTCAGATTCTTCAAATTTAAAAATAAAAAGTATAATTGATATTGGCGGTTATGCTAAAGAGCTTATTTATAAAAGTGGTAAAATTTTTATTACAACTGAGACAAGAGGATTGCAAATTTTTGATGTTACAAATCTGTCTTCTCCTGTAAAAATAGCCACTGTTAAAGCTAAATATCCTAAAGGAATCGCAATGGACGATAAATACATTTATCTTGCTGATAAAGAAGAAGGACTTGTAATTGTATCGATACCGTAAATTTTAATTAAAATTGTTAATATAAATAGGTATCAAAATTTTTACACTTATTGTTTTTATCTAAGCTTAAAATTATGTTTGCACTCAACTTTTTATGAAACCTAACGAAGAAGATATTGTAAAAGTAATTGCTACTAATCGTAAAGCAAGACACGATTATTTTGTAGTGCAAACATTTGAAGCAGGCATAGTTCTATCCGGGACAGAGGTGAAATCTTTACGACAAGGAAAAATCAATTTTGTGGATAGTTATGCATCTATTAAAGATGGTGAAATTTGGCTGCATAGCACAAACATCAGTGAATATTCGCAGGGAAATATTTATAATCATAACCCGGTTAGAGACAGGAAATTACTTTTAAATAAAAACGAAATAAGAAAATTATTTTCTAAAACCGAAGAAAAGGGTTTAACACTTATTCCACTATCTTTTTATTTTAAGAATGGAAAAGTTAAGGTAGAGCTTGGAGTTTGCAAGGGTAAGAAGACTTATGATAAAAGAGAAACTCTTGCAAAAAAAGATTTTCAGCGGCAACAAGAACGCAATATTAAATTTTAATTAACTTTGCAAAAAAGTAAAAAAAATACAGCAAAATCTTTTAAGTAATACTTTATAATATCTATCTTTGCAAAAATGTTTTTAAAAAATATGTATCACGATTATTAATTCTGGAGATAACAACAAGAATTGGACATTAAATTTCCTTCCATTAACGAGCAGATGGACCTCATTAGAAGGGGTGCCTCTGAAATTATTCCTGAAGAAGAATTAGTTAGAAAATTAGAAAAATCCCTACAATCTAAAACACCGCTAAATATAAAACTTGGCTGTGATCCAAGCCGCCCTGATTTACATTTGGGTCATTCGGTTGTATTAAGAAAACTGGCTCAGTTTCAATCACTTGGACATACTGCTATCTTAATTATTGGAGATTTCACAGGTATGATTGGTGATCCATCCGGAAGAAATGTTACACGTCCTGCTCTATCCCTTGATGAAACACGTGAGTTTGGAAAGTCATATTTCGAACAGGCTTCGCTAATCTTAAATAAGAATAAAACTAAAGTAGTTTATAACTCCGATTGGCTTGGTAAAATGACATTCGAAGATGTTATTAAACTTGCTTCAAAATACACAGTTGCCAGGATGTTGGAAAGAGATGATTTTACAAAACGATATAAAAACGGCGAACCTATTAGTATGCACGAAATCCTCTACCCTCTTGCCCAAGCGATGGATTCAGTAGCAATAAAAAGTGATGTTGAATTAGGTGGCACTGATCAAAAATTCAATCTGCTTGTTGGAAGAGATATACAGAGAGAATTTGGTGTTGAACCGCAGGTAATCTTGACTATGCCATTACTTGTGGGAACTGATGGTGTGGAAAAGATGAGTAAATCGTATGGTAATTATATTGGAATCTCTGATACTCCGAAAGAAATTTACGGTAAAACGCTTTCAATACCGGACAATTTAATCTTCACTTATTTTGAACTTGGTTCAGATATTTCTTCTTCAGAATTACTTGAAGTAAAATCGAAACTAAATGATCCAACTTTTAATCCTCGTGATCTAAAAAGATATCTTGCAAGAACTTTTGTAAGAATGTATCACAATGAAAGTGCGGCAAAAGAAGCTGAAGAAGAGTTTGATAAAATATTCATTAAAAAAGAAATTCCTGATGATATCCCGGAAATAACTTTTTCACAGAAAGAAGTAAACATAGTTGATCTTCTTATTGAAACGAATCTGGCACCTTCACGAGGTGAAGCAAAAAGATTAATTCAACAAGGTGGAGTAACAATTGATGGAGAAAAAATTCCGGATTTCAACTTTATTGCGAAGCTGCAATCAGGAAATGTAATTAAAGTAGGAAAAAGAAAGTTTGTTAAATTAATTATAAAATAATACATCAGAACAGGAGATGATAAATTGTATGTACCAACAAAAATATTCTTTACAAAAGGGGTAGGTCGTCATAAAGATTACCTTGCATCATTTGAGCTTGCATTACGAAATGCTGGAATTGAAATTTGTAACCTCGTTTCAGTAAGTAGTATTTTCCCTCCACAGTGTAAAAGAATCTCTAAAGAAGAAGGTTTAAAACTTATTTCACCCGGACAAATAACTCATTGCGTTATGGCAAGAAATTCTACCAATGAACCAAATCGTTTAATAGCTGCATCTCTTGGTGTAGCACTTCCTGCAGAAGCCGACCAATATGGTTATCTTTCAGAACATCACCCATTTGGTGAAACTGAAAAAGTATCAGGAGAATACGCAGAAGATCTTGCTGCAACTATGCTTGCAACAACTCTCGGTGTTGAATTCGATCCTTCAAAAGACTGGAATGAACGCGAAGATATTTACAAAATGTCGGGTAAAATTGTAAAATCATTTAACATAACTCAATCCGCTGAAGGTGATAAAAACGGTCTCTGGACGACAGTTATTGCAGTAGGTATTTTATTACCTTAAAATAAATTAAAAATTATAAGCGGGTTCATCCCGCTTTTTTTATACCCTCTTTGTTACTACTATGAATTAAACTTCTTTTTAAATACATTCCCAAAAGATGAATGCTTATCGCAACAACTAACCCCACTATCATTGGTTCAATCTCATTAAAAGGGAAAATCAATTTGTAATTTGATTTAATCAGAAACCATATTAATGAAGAAAGTGAAGCAAAAATTATTTCAGCTTTTGCAATATTAGAACTGACAATAAATTTCGGATAATAGGCTGCAGTAATTAAAATTATCAAAGCAGGAATACAAATTGAACCCAGAGTGTACCATATCTGAATTACTGACGGAATAATATAAGCTATTAACAATGCTATAAATGAAGAAATAATTATACCATAGACTGTAAATTGTTTTAATTTCTTATCATCTTTCTGTTTTGAAAGCACAAATATAAAATCTCTTCCTATAGTTGTGGCACTTAAAAATAAATTACTATTAAAAGTGGAAAGTATTGTTGCGAATAATGCTGTAAAGAAAAATCCTTTCAACCCGCTTCCCAAAACTTTTTCAGCAAGAAATAAATATGAATTTACAGGTTGTTTGAGTCCTGGCAAAATAGCTCTTGCATACAAACCTATACTATTAGTCAACAAATCAAAAAATGCCCAAAATATTATTGAGATTAAAATTCCTTTAACTGCCACATTACCATTCTTTGCTGCGTATGTTCTTTGATGAAACCCGGGATCAGCAAAAGTCCAGAGAGCTATCAAAAACCAGACTAAAATAAATATTGGAGATGCTCCACCTGTTAAAGATAAATGTTCTGCAGGAAGATTGTTGTGAAGAAATGAAAAACCTCCAAAGTTTAATATAAGCGTGAGCAACGCTGACATTAATCCACCGAACATTACAAAAAAGAAAAAAGCATCGGTAAAAAGGTCAGATTTATATCCACCAAAAATAAGATAGACTGCCGTAAACAATAACCCAAGCAAAATTGCTAATGATACAGGTATATTAAAGACAATTGCAATTATATTTCCAATCATCAATAAATATGGTGCGGGAGAAATTAGTATGAAAACAACGACTGCACTCAACAGTCCAACATCTTTACTAAAAGTTAAAGCAAGTTTTTCCGGAATCGTAAATAACGAAGCAGCCCTGATTTTCTTTGCAAAAAATAATGCGAATAAAAATGCAAATAAATAATATGGTAAACCTTGAGTAAACCAGCTCGCTAGTCCATATTTATAAGTAAATTCTCCAACTCCAAGTATTCCTCCATACCAGGTAGAGACATTTGTTAAGACAAATAAAAAAATTCCGAGTTTTCTTCCACCCAGTAAAAAATCTTCTGCCGAATCGGATTGGTTTCTTGAACTTAAAAAACCAATTAAGGGAAAAGCAATAAAGAATGAAGAAATAATTATTAAATCTAATGTGCTAAAAGAGATCATGCTTAATCATGAACTGCAAATTACGAATAGCAATAACAGTCCCGTTTTTAATATTTAAGTTAATTAAATCAGAAGTAGCAACATTACTCAGACTTTCACCTTCACCTAATATTATGCAGCTATTATCTAAGTTGTATTTAAGTCCTTGTGATATTATTTGTGTACTTTTCTTAAAAGCAAAGAATGATATTTGCTCACCTTTTTTCGAACGTATTGTTATTTTACCTGTTAAAGGAATCAATAATGATTTTTCTGATAAAATCATCACAAGTATTCGTTTAAAGTATTTTAAAACTATTCCAACATTATTTATTGTATGATCCAGTCTTCCACCAATTGCACCAGTTAGCACTACCTGATCAAATTTCTTCTTGATAGCAATGTTCAAACATTTTTCTACATCAGAGGTGTCTTGATTTTTAATTTTCTTTATAATTGATTTACCTCTAAAGAGAGATAATTTTTCTTTATCAACAGAATCAAAATCACCTATAATATAATCAGGCCTCAAATTTAGTTTGATGGTATTCTCCAGTCCTCCATCAGCAGAAAATATTTTATTAAACCCTTCATCAATTAAAAATTGAATAAACTTTTTATTAGGTTTATCACCATTAGCAATAATTATAGCCTTTTTCATTTTCTTTTCACCTCATAATCCTATTTGAATCCCTGCTAAAAAATTTCTATCTGCAGATGGAAAAAATTCTTCACCTGTTGCCATTGAGGAATAAAGTCTATTAAAAACATTATTAACCTGTAAAAAAACTTTTGAATTTTGTAACGCTTGGAAGAAATTAAATTCATAACTGCAATACAAATTAGCTGTAAAAAATGCTTCATTTATATTATCACTGTAAGAAACAAATCCTTGATAATCGCGTAAGTACTCACTCAATTTCGAATCAAAGTTATCAGAGTAAAATTTACCAACATATCTTCCACTAAATTGAATCAATAACTCCTGATACCTGTATGTTAAAATAAAATTGGTAAGAAAGTCAGGGAAACCACTTATTCTATTCCCTGAAAGATTAATTACTCCAATTTTTTTTGTGTTTGTAATTTGATCTCTATACTTTATAAATTGTTCAGCATCACTAAATGAATTTCTGCTATAAGTAGCGTTAGTAGTTAATTCAAATCCCAAAGGTAAAAATAGAGTTGCTGAAAATTCTGCACCGATATGAAGAGTCTTTTTTGCATTCCCCATAACAGGAGCACCAAAAATATCAAGCTGCCCGCTTTTAACAAGCTCATTGACAAAATTCATATAGAAAAAATTTAAGTTAATTATAAAGTTTTTCTCATTGTAAGCAGTTCCAAAATCTATACTATACATCGTTTCCGGTTTTACAAGTGGTGAAGTAAAATCATAAGTGCCATCACTTTTCATCTCAAATTGAGGAGTCTTTCCTCCGCTTGATTCACCAGCGTCATAATAGTCTTTTAGTCTTGGTTCTCTTGTAACCTTTGCAAGATTAAAATAAAGTTTTTGCGATTCATTCAATTTACAACTTAGAGCAATTCGTGGATTTAAAAAATAATTATTAATTGAAAAATCATTATTAACATATTTTTCATTAAACAATCTATACCTGTTATAAGCTAACTGAACCTCGGCAAGAAAATTAAATGCATCAGAAAATTGGTAAGATTCATTAACAAAAAAATTAAAAATTTCTTTACTGCCATTATACTGGTAATACCTGTAAGCCTTTGAGATAGAAGGTAAATTCTCTCCGAAATTTATTCCTCCCCAATGTAGTGATTTATGTTTCCTTAACTCTGCACCAAGAATTAATTCTCCATTTTTATGTTTGTAAGCGAGTCGAGGAATCCATCCAAATTGATTATTCTCAACCATTGCTCTTATTAAAACATTTGATGGATTACCAGAAACGATAATTCCGTTCTCTGAGGTTAATCGTAAATAGGATGTATCTGCCCAGCTGCCATCAAAATCGAAAAAACCTTTTCCTATTACCAAGAACAATGCAGAATTTAGAATTAAATTATCATTGATTCTCCATTCGTTTAGAATTTCAAAATGGGGTTGACTAAAATTTTCTAATTCTTCTGGCTTTCTGTCCAATACGTACGTGTAAGAATTATTATTTGCCTCCCAATAAGAAAAATTTTTTCTTCTACCAACTTTATCTTTAATAACAAATTTTGGAAGACCAGTGTAGACAAGTCCGTCTTCAAGTAGTCCGCCGTAAAAATTTATTTGTGATGTAAATTTATCATCATACCTTATTACAGAAAAATGATAAGAATTAAATTTTCCCCACGAATTTTCCCTGTACCCTGATGTACTTGTCTGTGAGAACTTAGCATAAAAAGAATATTGATTGTTTATTAAACCACTCGAGTAAGAAGTCGATATTTTTTTTGTATTAAAAGTCCCGTAAGAAGTAGAAAGATTAACAAAAGGTTTATGAGTGAAAGAGCTTGTAATTATATTTATTGAACCACCTATTGCAGGATATCCAAATACACTTCCTCCTGCCCCTCTTTGAACCTGAATTAATTCAACAGAAGATAAAATGTCCGGAAAATCAATCCAATAAACGTTATGATCTTCAGGCTCATTTTGTGGAATTCCATTTATTGATACGGAAATTCTTCTTTGGTCAAATCCACGAATGCTCAAATAATTATATCCAACACCATTTCCACCTTCAGAGTAAAAAGTTGTTGAAGGAAGAGTACTTAGATAATCCGGTACATCTTGTAAAACATAATTTTCAGAAATAGATTTCTGTTTGATGTTTGAAACTGTTGATGTAAGTATATTTTCTTTTCCTATAGAAGCAACAACAAAAACAGTTTGTGAAGGTATTATTTGTTTTTGTAATTTTATTATAAGCTGATTTGTAAAGTTAATATCGGCAAGAGAAATTAATTTAGTTTCAAAACCAACGAAACTTATTTTAATTACTGAATCTTTGGAAGAAATTTGAATTTGAAATTCTCCATTAGGATTGGAGATTACACCACTCTGCGAAGGCAGTAGTATTATAGAGGCTTTCGATAACGGTTCGCTGTTTTCAGAATCAACAATTTTTCCAATCACTATTCTTGTTTGGGAATAGATATTAATAAAAAATAAAAAAAGAATAATAATGTATTTCATTTTTTCTCCATAAATAAAAAAAGCCGTTGGAAACGGCTTTATACAAATTATTCTTTTTACACGTTTCCCTACGCCGGCATTACCCGGATCAGGTTTAAGGGTATCATCTCAGTCATCCAGACAGGGTCGGGATAACACCCCTAACGGCTAAGTTAGTAAAAAATAAATTAAGAACTAATTGAGTTTAAGTTTTTGACCAACAGTAATTTTGTTACTTGATAGTTTATTTAATTTCTTTAACTCATTTACTGAAATTTTGTTTTTTCGAGCGATTTCATCAAGTGTATCACCGCTTTTTACTTTGTAAGTGTTTAAATTAGTTTTCTTAGTATTATTGTTTGTCGATTCTTTTTTAGTTGTAATAGAACCAACATTAGAATATATTTTTAGTTTTTGTCCTACAAGTATTTTATTGCTCTTTA
>CAZQSR010000070.1:0-10752 GCA_964596145.1 uncultured Ignavibacteriaceae bacterium | reverse complement strand
TTCATTAATTCCAATAAATCAATCTCTTGCAGTTACCGGTTCTGTAAATCAAAAAGGATACGTGCAGCCAATTGGTGGAGTGAATGAAAAAATAGAAGGTTTTTATGATACCTGTAAATTAAAAGGAACATTGAAAAAACATGGAGTAATCATTCCTAAACAAAATGTTAAAGACCTGATGTTGAAGGAAGAAATAATTAATAGTGTTAGAAATAAAGAATTTCATATTTATGCAATTGAAAGAATAGAAGAAGGAGTTGAAATTATTACAGGTATTAAAGCTGGAAAAATCTTGAGTACTGGATTTTATGAAAAGGGAACCGTATATGGAACTGTTCAGGAAAAATTAAAATCAATGTATGAAAAAGCTAAGCCACAGAAACCAAAGAAAAAAAATATTGAAAAAAATTAACGAGAAAGATTTGTTAAATGAATAAAGATATAAACAAAGTTTTTGCAAGAACTAAAATTCTTGCCACTTTAGGACCAGCGACAAATTCTAAAGAAATTATTAAACAATTAATGGAAGTCGGACTTGATGCCGTAAGACTGAACTTGTCCCACAGTGATTATTTCTTTTATGAAAAACTTTTTGATGAAATTCATCAGGCACGAATAGAAGAAGAATCTCCGCTTGCAGTGCTTGTGGATTTACAAGGACCAAAAATAAGAATCGGTGAATTGTCTAAACCTGAAATTGAAATCAAAACAGATGACAAAATTGAAATCACAATTGAAGAGATTAAAGGGACAAAAGACATAATTTCTACTTCATATAAACCATTACCGCTGGACGCTTCTGTTGGTGATAGAATTTTGATTGATGATGGTTTGTTGCGTTTAATAGTAATTGAAAAAAAAGAAAAATCGGTTGTTTGCAAAATTGAAAACGGGGGTATTCTTAAACCCAAAAAAGGAATGAACATGCCGGGTATGAATCTTTCCACTCCGTCAATTACAGAAAAAGATTTTCGTGATTTGCAATTTGCTGTAAATCATTCAGTTGACTATATAGCTTTATCTTTTGTAAGGAAACCAGATGATATTTTACAGGTAAAAAAATGGCTGAAGGAAAAAGGCAGAGAGATTCCTGTAATTGCAAAAATTGAGATGAAAGAAGCAGTTGATAATTTTGAAGATATATTAAAAGTATCAGATGGAATAATGATTGCCCGCGGTGACCTTGGTGTAGAACTTGAACCGCAGGAAGTACCAGTCGTTCAGAAAAATATTATACGGAGATGTAACGAATTTGGTAAACTTGTAATCACAGCTACACAGATGCTTGAATCAATGATTAATAATCCAATCCCTACACGCGCCGAAGCAAGTGATGTTGCAAACGCTGTATGGGATGGAACTGATGTAGTTATGTTAAGCGGTGAGACTTCAGTAGGAAAGTATCCGCTAAAAACCGTACAGGTTATGAATAATATTATTTGCAAAGCAGAAAAAAATATTAAAGAATATCACGAAATAAATTATGAAGTCCCGACAGATCCTAAAACAAATTTATTTGATTCAATGAATAAAGGAATCGTTTCAATAAGCAGACAGGTAAATGCAAAAGCTATAATTGCTTTTTCAACAGGTGGAAATACTCCCATAGGTTTGTCAAAGTATCGTCCGGATTGTTGTATAGTTGCAATATCTGATAACTTTGAAACGATGAATAAATTATGTTTAAAGTGGGGAGTAACGTCACTTTATCAAAAAAATATTGATTATGCTGATGACATAATTGAACCGACCAAAAGATTGGTTCTTGACTCAAAAATTGTGGAAGAAGGCGACCTGGTTATATTTACTGCGGGTGGTCCAAGAAGTGAAAAAGTTCGGGAAAACTGGGTAAGATTTGAAACGTTTTAAATATTTCTTTACTTAACTGGTGATTCAGCTTTCACTTCAATAATTGATGGTTTCTTTTTGTAATATCTAATTATTACAACAATGATTCCTATAAAAATTATTAATTGGTAACCAAAGTTGATTAAGGATGATGTTAATTCGCTTTGGGGTATAGCTTTATTTTGAATTAACTCTTCATCACCAAAAATCATATAAAGTATTACAGCACTGAAATTATTAATAAAATGTAACACAACCGGAACTAATATGGAGTTGCTTTTATAAGCAGCATATCCAAAGTAAAATCCTAATGCAATTAATCCAACAATTGCGTAAGGATTGAAATGATAAACACCAAAAAAGATTGATGTAATAAAAGCAGCGAGAAAAGGCTTGTATTTCAGTTCAAAGCTGCGTTGAATAAATCCTCTGAACATAGCTTCTTCGCAAACAGCAGGAACAATTGATACAGCAATTATTACAATCACAGCATCATAAACGGAATTGATCTTAAGTAAATCGCCATAAGTTGCTTCAACTGTTTTGTTGAGTGAATCAAAAGCCGATTTAATATAGTTTATGGTTGAATTATTTTTTGCAAGTAATTCAATAAAATAATTCTGGATGAATAGTAGATTTTGTAATAAAGGTGTGAGTGCAATTATACCAGCGGTAAATAAACCTATCTCTTTCCAAGAAGTTGTACGAAATCTAACTATTTCAGTAACATCTTCATAAATTATTTTTGAGAAAATCAGTGCTGGTAAAAGAATAAACAAAACCTGCCCTGCAACGGTCATTAATCTAAAAGCATTTACATCGGCATTTTTAGGATTCAATCCAAAGATTAGAATAGTCAGAAAGCCACCTATGAATTGATAGAAAAAAAATCCTCCCGCAAGTCCAAGCCAAGCTGCTTTAACCGGAGAAATTTTTGCGGTTAGAACTTTTACTTGATGTTCTGGTTCGGAAGGAAGTTTTTCTTCTTCCTCATTAAACTGATTATTGCTCTCTTGCATAATTAAATGACAGTTACTCTACTTTGGATTTGGGATTGGACATTAATCCTTCATAACCGGTTAGTTCTGCATCAATTGAACCAATCACAACTTTTGTTTTAACTTTGACAGGAATTTTTAATTCATCATTCGAAAGCCAGATTACAATACTTCCTTCGCTTTTAAATAAACCGCCTTCCTGTACTAATGGTTCAACCATAATACAATTCCAGGTGCCTGATGCAACTTTTATTTTTTCTTTTCCCAGATATTTAACATCAAGGTCATAAGTTTTATTTTTATAAAAATTCTGAAGATGAATTCTATCATTAACTTTTAATTTTGAAAAATCAAATGTTCTTGCAAGATAAAAAGCAGAAACAATATCATTCACATATTTAGGAATGTCATAAGTTCCTTCAGAAGTTTTAGCCTTTCCTTTTCGCTGATCGAAGAAAGCTGAGAAATCTCTTGAGTAACCACCTTCCCTGATATGTTGTTCAAATCGCCATGGAAACAATCCTTCGTAATCAAGATATGTCTCGTATCTATCTCTTACTTTGTAAATCCAATCAAAACTTGGAACAGAGTTCACTTCGAACACAACATGATAACAATCTCTTCCGGACATTTTTTTTATTTCAGGAATTCTAAATGAAGCAACCCCAGCGGTCACAAATCCGTATTTGACATCAAAGAAAAGTTTCTCTCCAACTTTAAACGCTTTGTTTTCTATTTTTCTGAAATCATCTCCGGAATTATTTAAAGCCGTTAAACCAAATACTAATGCTGAAGTTATTAAAAACAGTATTACATTACTAAAAATTTTTATTCTCATTAAATTTCTCCGTTCTTAGGAAGCAACTTATTAATTTTTTTTATCTTCACAAAAACTTCTTCTATATTTATAGTATCCATACAATTCAACTTTTCACATTGCTCTCTTGTGCAGTTATTGCATTTAATTGGTGGTTCAAAAATAAGTCTTTTTGATGTATATGGTCCCCACCTTTTTGCTGAACAAGAAAGTATTTTTGGATAAAATCCAACTACAAATTTTCCTAATGCGGCAGCTATATGTAAAGGTCCTGTAGAATTTGAAATAAAAATATTTGCTTTGTTTATCAATGCAATCATCTGTGCTAAATCAAATTGTCCTGCAAGATTAATTACTGATGAATTAATAACTAATTGATTACATAATTTTACTTCAGCTTTAGAACCAGTAATTATTATTTGACATTTCAAAGTATTTAAAAGTTCTACCAGTTTCTTAAACTTATCTATTGGAAGATCAACAGCGCTGCCACCACTTCCCGGGTGGATAATTATTATTGGTAAACCGTTATCGATGTTTTTTTCTTGTAAAATAACTTCAATTTCATTTGATGAAATTTCTGAAGGACAGAGATTGAATTTTAATTCATCAATATTGATTTCTGTAGAAATGTTTAATTGCTTTAATAAGCCAACATTATATTCCAGTTCGTGCCTTTTTGCATCTTTGCGATGTTCAAATACTTTTTTATTAAACAGGAATGAGTACCATCTGTAACCTGTACCAATTCGTACGGCTATTCTTGATAGGTAGAGAATTAAAGCAAGTTTAAAAGTTGGATAGACAACAATTGTTGTATCAAAATTATAAGACCTCAATTTCCTAACATTTTTTTTTATTAGTGAAATCCCATTGTTTTCTTCGAGTATAATTACTTCATCTATACAAGGATTATTTATAACCAGAGATTCTGTATATTTTCTTACAAGGGTAGAAACTTTGCAATCAGCAAAATTTTTTTTTATCATTTCAGCAAGCGGAAGAGTTAGAACAACATCGCCAATTCTGTCTGTCCTTACAAGCAATATGTTTTTTGGAGTAATCATTTTTTTGAGACGAAAGGGTTATCTTTAATATAAAATCTCCATAAAAATTCAGTTGATTTTTTTATTCCAACTCTTTTTGTTTTAACAATATTTTTAGAATCAATTTCTTCACCATCAACTATAAATATTTCATTGCCGGTAAGACTTGTGCCATTGTGTTCTTTTGTAATTCCAAATGCCTGACAAACTTTACCCGGTCCACTCGTTAAATTAGTTATATAATTTTTCTTCAGCAATCGATTTCCAAATCGATTTTTTTTCATTATTTCAATGCCGTCAATAGGCTCTATCGCACGAATTAAAACAGCACTACCAATTCCTTTTTTTTCAGCGACAACGTTGCAACAGAAATGAAAACCATAAGTAAAGTAAACATATAAAAATCCGCCTTGTTTAAACATTACTTCGTTTCGTTTTGTAATACCTTTATATGAATGAGATGCTTCATCAATTTGATGTGCGTACGCTTCAACTTCCACAATCTTTCCGCTTAAAAATTTATTGCCTTCCCTTTTAACAAAAATTTTTCCCATCAAGTTTTCGGCAACAATTAATACATCTCTTTGATAGAATTTTTTTTTTAATTTGTTAGAGGTTTTAATCTTTTGGGAATTCAATTTAAAGAAGAGATTATTTTGCGATTATTCTAAACCGTATTTAGAAGGAATTTCAATAATCTTTTTTTGATAATATTCTTTTTTTTCAGGATGCTTTTTAGAAAGTTCCTGGTAGATTTTAATTGCTTCAGAAATTTGTTTTTGTGCAAGATAAATTTCCGCAAGTGTTTCTGATGCAGTAATCTTATCTTCAGTAACGGATGGTTTTACCATAGTAGATGCTGTGCTTGAATTTGATACTTCAGGAATTTTGGCTTTGGCAATTTTTTTAGCTAATTCCGAAAGGTTATCATCTATTGAGGATAAGAGTTCTTTCGGTGGAATCTCAGCTTTTTTTGTTTCAAAAGTATAGTTGTTATCAAGAAAGGTTGTTCGCTTACTCTTTTCAAAAATAAGTCTCTGCTTTTTTATGTTTTCTATTTCTTTTTTGTAATACTCAAGAGTTTCTGGTGATTGAAACAATGAACTTCCTCTTGAAAAAGTATCAAAAGCTTCTTCATATTGTCCTTTAAGAGTTAATGCTTTTCCAAGAATTAAATAAGCCACTGGAAAATCAGGATACAACTTGATTCCCTCGGATAAAATGGTAATTGCATTATCGAGGTTATTATTATCAATCTCCGTGCTTGCATGTCTCACAAACAACGGAGATTGTTTATTATACTCGTAAATAAGTCCTATTTTCTCAGCAAATTGTTCCTGGAGATTTTTTTCCATAACACAGTCTATTTTTTAGAATATGCATGTTTTAATGATAGTACTGACATAGAAAAGAATCCGAGAAAAAATAAAATCTGGAAAGGTAGTGCAGCAATTTCAAGGAAATAAATTGATGAACAAATTCCGATAAAACAGTAAACAGCAAGAATCATTTCAACAATTGTAGAAAAATCAATTTTACGATTCACATAATTTTTTTTCTCTACTTTATCATTTTGATTAACCAGTTTGAATTTTGGAGTTCTTACAAATTCACTTTTCCTGTTTAGAAGTCCTTCAAATACAGCACGTGAGTTATTAACAGCTAGCCCCATACTTCCAGCCATAAAGAGCGGGAATAAGACAATCTTCTTTCTCCAATCATTCCTTACATCTTTTTGAGAATAAAGATAAAATGTGAATGAACTGACAAATGCAAGAATAAAGATTGACATAAAAGCAAAATACATTTCGTGCGAACCGGAATTCTTAATGAATACAAGCGGAACATTCAATATTGCAGCTAAAAGAATAAAGGGGAATACAAAGTTACTTGTAAGATGAAAAGTAGCTTGCATCTTCACTCTTAATGGTTGATCAGATTTCCAGACAGCAGGAAGAATTTTTTTTGCAGTTTCAATATGACCTTTTGTCCATCTGAATTGCTGAGTTTTTAAAGAACTAATTTCAGCAGGAAGTTCTGCTGGAGAAATTGAATCTTTTAAGTAAACAAATTTCCATCCTTTTAATTGGGCTCTATAACTAAGATCAAGGTCTTCTGCAAGAGTATCTGCGTGCCAGTTACCGGCATCTTCAATACATTCTTTTCTCCAGACTCCGCCAGTTCCATTAAAGTTAATAAAGAAACCTGCTTTGTTACGAACATTTTGCTCAATAACAAAATGACCATCCAGAGCTAGCGCCTGTGCTTTGGTAAGAAATGAATAATCCCAGTTGATATGTTCCCATCTAGTTTGCACCATACCGATTTTTTCATTGGTAAAATGGGATAAGGTTTTTTTCAAAAAATCTTTTTGAGGAACGAAATCTGCATCAAAAATAGCTATAAAATTACCTTTAGCAATTTGCAAACCGTACTTAAGTGCACCTGCTTTAAAGCCTTCGCGGCTTCCTCTTCTAACATGAGAAATATCAAATCCAAGATTCTTTTTCTTTTCTACAATTGCTGAAACAACATTTACGGTTTCATCAGTTGAGTCATCAAGGACCTGTATTTCTAATAACTCTTTTGGATAATCAATATCGCAAACTGCGTCAATCAATCTTTCCACTACGTACATTTCGTTGTAAAGAGGAAGTTGAATTGTAACCATTTGATCTGGTTTAAAATCTTCTTTGGCTCTTGGTCTTACATCACGATATTTGTTATAGTAATAAATCATAACAAAACCATGCAGTCCGAAGACAAAGAGAATAGATAAAGAAATAAAATAAGAGATAAGAACTATCTCGTCCATCATAACAAATACTCCATTCTAAAAATTACCATCCTGATACTGTATCAAGTAAAATATCGTCACTAATTCTGTCAATTGCTGTTTCAATTCCTTTTCCCCTTTCACCTTGTAAAGAATAATCACCGTAATTGGAAAAAGTTTTTTCAAAAATTGTCTTTCTTTGTACAAGGTCTCTATAAACGACCTGTACAGTAATTGTAATTCTTCTTGTTTGTACATTTTCGCCTGATGTTACAATTGCCGGTGCATCATTTATTCCTGTAACAATACATTCAAGAACAGCATCAGCATTGCTTTTGTCCGTTAACTGAAACGAATTATCTTCAATAAATTTTGAAGTTAACTTTTCAGTTAAAAGATTTCTTAAAGTTGGTTCACCAGAACCACTTCTATCATCCGCGAAGGGAATTGCAATCGTTTTTAAGTGAGAAGGAACAGAAGCTCCGGTAAATGAATAAGGACATCCGGAACAGCACTCAAAATTAAGCAAGATTGCACTTATTAACAAGAACATTAAAAGCTTGTTTATAAGGGGAGGCAATCTTTTTTCTTTAATTTTATGAAAAAAAAATGATAAAAACATTAACAATTAAACTCTTCTGTTAGATTCAAATCCAATATATAAGGTTCGCACCATATTTATGTGATATTATATTTTTCAAGTTTACGGTAAAGCGTTCTTTCCGTTATATTTAACATCTTAGCTGCCAGCCGTTTATTCCAGCGGGTTTTTTCCATTGCATTTATTATAGCTTGCTTTTCCATTTCTTCAAAAGGAAGAACAATATCGTTTTCTACTTTTGCCGGCGTTATTTCTCTCGATTTTTCAATAATTAAATCTTTAATCTCTAATATATCTTTTTTAAGTTCAAATAATGCACGGTAAATGAAATCTCTTTCTACTTCTTCAGGACTTTTCCTTAACGGAATAGGTACATTTTTATTAATGTTTTCACCGGGTTCAAACCTTAAAAGAGATTGAAAATTTTCTTTTGTAAGAACTTTCCCTTTTGAAAGAGCAGCGACTGATTCAATTGTATTTTTTAGTTCTCTAACATTTCCGGGCCAAGGATATTCTTTAAGGAAATCGAGAGCGTCATAATCAATCACAAAATCCGCAGTTTTATTTTCTTCAGAAAATTTTTTAAGAAAGAAATAAGTCAGAGCTTCAATGTCTTGTTTTCTTTTTCTTAACGGTGGAATTTCTATAGAAACAGCCTTAAGGCGATAATATAAATCTTCACGAAATTTTTTTGCTAAAACTTCATTTTGCAAGTTTTTGTTTGTAGCTGCAATGAACCTAACATCAACTTTAGTTACAGTCTCTGCTCCAACTTTAATAAATTCTTTTGATTCGATTGCCCGCAATAATTTTACCTGTGTAGCCATTGGCATTTCCGCAATCTCATCAAGAAAGAGTGTGCCTCCATCCGCAAGTTCAAAATATCCTTTACGGGATTCTATTGCTCCTGTAAAAGAGCCTTTTTTATGTCCGAATAATTCGCTTTCAAAAATACCCTCAGGAATTGCTCCACAATTTACACTTATTATCGGATGATTTGCCCTATTACTTAAGCTGTGAATTGCTTTTGCAAATACTTCTTTACCAACTCCACTTTCGCCATAGATTAAAACTGAAATATCTGATGGTGCTACCTGAGAAATGATATCTACAAGGTCAAGTATCTCTTTTGATTTTCCGATAATTCCAAGTTGTTTTTGAATTTCTTCTTTTTGCATATTATTCAAATACTATTTTGTCTCCATCAAATGGAATGAAAACTCTATTTTTTATTGAATCCGACAAAGTATTAATCTGCTTAATAATAAAATCTTCATCATCATGGGAAATATGAGTTAAATATATTTTCCCTTTATCAAATCTATAAAGAATTTTTTCCAGTTCCGAAAGATTTAAATGAGAAGTTTCTATGATTAAATAATCAGGTTCCTCATTCTTAAATAGAAACAAATCTTCTTCATCTCCAACATCAGCTGAAAAAAATAATTTTTTACCTTCAAAATTAAGAAGAAAACTACTGGATGCGAAACTTAACCCTGCAGCGGATTTATATTCTTTGTATTTATCCAGATGAGAATTGCCTTTTGCAATTGCAACAATTTCTTCTAATGGAGTGAAAGGAATATTATACTCATATTCAATAATACAGGTTTTGAAAGGCATTTTTTCCGGAAGTAAGTAAGATTGAAGAAGTAACTTTTTAGTAGTTTCATCAAGTGAAGAATGAACAAAAATATTTAATGGCTCGGTGCGTTGATTCATCTTCATCTGGTTAATTAAAGAGGGTAGTCCCGTATAATGATCCGGATGAAAGTGAGAGATTAGGATTGATTCTATTTTATTGAAGTCAATACCCAGGCTTAATAATGAATGGGATATTCCATCTCCGGTATCTACAAGCAAAGCACGGCTTCTATGAAAGAACATAAAAGATGTATGAAATCTTTTAAGTGAAACTTTCGCAGAACCTGTTCCGGTGAATTGTAAATATGTTTTTTCCATTCTCTAAAATTATTTACGGGATATTATTCTTGCATTTAAATTAAAATCTTTATTAATTTTATTTAAGACTGGCAAAGCTGATTTTTCATCTTTGTAATTTCCTGCATATACAACATGAAAAACAGTTCCTGCAACAGATTTCTCTATCACTTCTACTTTAAGTCCTGTTTCTTCAAGTTCCGATTTTAATTCATTGGCATTGTTCAAATTTGAAAAAGCTCCTGCCTGAATTGTATATTTACCGTCAATGTTACTGGTTGTTGACTGCTTTTGTTCAATAGGTTTTTGGTTATCGATGACCTGTTCTTCTTCTATTAATTTAATGAATGAAGAATTAGGATATTTTTTTTTCAATTTAAAGAGATAATCCTGTGCTTTTCTATAAGAACCAATTGCATAATTATAAGCGTACAACCTGTAAAGACAGGCATCAGCGTATTTACTTTTAGGAGATTGCTCTAGAATCTTTTGATATTTGGAAGATGCTTCTACAGAATTTTCAGTTAATAAGGCATCGAGATATAATAAACCGGGGTCATAGGGTGTCTGTTTTAAAAGCGGCACTAATTCTTTTTTTACTTCAATTATTTCTCCTGCATCAATTCTTTTAAGGAACGTGGATATATCGCGTTCCTGTGGCAAAATGTAATTTGAAAATAAAGTAATTATTAATAAAAAACTTAATAAAGATTTCATAAGAACTA
>CAZQSR010000069.1:0-10815 GCA_964596145.1 uncultured Ignavibacteriaceae bacterium | reverse complement strand
TCCATCTCATTCAGTGCAAAATCAAAAAGTTTATTTTCAGTAAGAAATTGATCGAACAAATCAGTTCCAATTACAACAGCGGAAGGAACAGAAATTTCAATTCCATCAAACTTATCCCTCATATTGTAATTATTAATAAGTGCATTAACAAATCCAAGTCCGCGTGCTTTACCACCAAGTGAGCCGCCGCTAATTCTCGCAAAACTATTTTTAGGGTCGAATGATTCTTTTTTGAAATCAGTAATAGTTCCTCTTTGCTGTAGTTCACGGTAAAGTTTTAATGAGCCGATTAATTCATTTCGTAAATCATTTGCATTTTTAAAATCTTCAACTTTATGAGGACGCAGATGATAAGCCAGCCAGAATTCGGTTCTTGCTTTAAGCCATTTAGAAAAATCATTTCTTGATGCATGATATATCACGCTTTCTTCCGGGATAATTTTCAAATGTTCTTCAAGCTGGCGTAAGTTAGCTGCTTTGCCTACAACCTGTTTGTCCGATGTTCGAAAAATGAAATCACCAAAACCAAAGTTATTGAGCATAAATTCTCTTAGTTCCTGCATAAGGTGAGGAGAATTTTTCAATATAAAACAAGCACCAATTTCTTTAGCTTTCTCTGCAAAATCAGGATTGCTTGATTGCAGCAGGATAGGGATATCTTCAACTTCGGATTTTACATGTTTTGCAAATCTTATTCCTGCTTCAGGGTCTCGTACTCCTTGTCGTCTGTAGTTAATATCTGTTATCACTCCAAGTACATTTTCTTTATACTTTTCAAAATTGCTAATAGCCTCTTCATAATTTGTGCAGAGAAGAATTTTAGGGCGGGCTCGCATTCGTAAAAATTTATGTGTAAGATTGACTCCTTCTGAAATTAATCTTTGTGATTGTTTTAATATTTCTGTATAAACAAGCGGAAGATAAGTTGAATAAAACTTAACATTGTCTTCAACAAGAATGATCGATTGAACACCGGCAACTTCTGTATCATTCTCAACATTAAGTTTATCTTCAACACATTTAATAATTCCAATCAGCAGACGGAAATCCCCCTGCCATATAAAAATTCTATCAAAAATTGAAGTGTCATAATATGAAGTGATTTCTTTTCTTTCCTTGTTATCATACGCAAGCAGTATGATAGGTGCAGTGATGCCTAATTCGCGAATACTTTGAGCAAGTTTTATTACGTGCATATCTTCAATATGGAGCGTAGTAATAATTAAATCGAATTTATCTTCCTGCTGCAATATATCAAGAGCTTCTTCTCCTGTTGTAACAGGAGTAATTTCAGGAGCGTGACTTAAATTTAATGATTGATATTCTTCCCTGATTAATTCATACAATCTTCCATCTTCTTCAAACAAATAATTGTCGTAAAGACTTGATACAAGAAGGATATCTCTAACTTTGTGACGCATTAAACGCTGGAATCTTTTAATACGACTTCCGAAGAATGTTTCAGTATTTAAGTGACTTAACTTGCTCATCCTTACTCCAAATTGGAAAGAAATAATTTTTGTTTATAAATATATATCCTGTAACTGTTAGAAAAAATTGTAATTAAAAAAATTATTGAAGAGAAAAGGGTTGTATGAATAAAATAAAAAAGACGACCTTGAAGTCGTCTTTAATTTTTTGCAAGAATCAGTAATTTTATACAAGTCCCTGGTCAAGCATTGCATCAGCAACTTTAAGGAAGCCAGCAATGTTAGCACCGACAACATAATTTCCGGCAAAACCATATTTAGCTGCAGTTTCAACGCAGGTATCATGGATTCTCTTCATAATTTCATATAATCTTCTGTCAACTTCTTCAGCAGACCAAGGAAGACGCATACTGTTCTGACTCATTTCAAGTCCGCTTGTAGCAACTCCACCAGCATTTGAAGCTTTGCCCGGTGAGTAAAGAATTTTTGCCTGTGCAAATACTTTATAACCTTCAAGAGTTGTAGGCATATTAGCACCTTCTGCTACGCATATACAACCATTTTTTACAAGTTCTTTAGCGTCATTTTCGTCAAGTTCATTTTGAGTTGCACAAGGCATAGCAACATCAACTTTAACACTCCATGGACGTTTGCCAGCATAGAAAGGGACTTTGAATTTTTTTGCATAAGGTTCAACTGCATCCTGTGCTGAAGCACGAAGCTCAAGCATATAATCTATCTTTTCACCTTTTATTCCGTCAGGATCATAAATAAATCCATCGGGACCTGATAATGTTACTACTTTTCCACCAAGTTGAGTAACTTTTAAAGCTGCTCCCCACGCAACATTTCCAAAACCAGAGATTGCAACAGTTTTACCATCAAAACTTTGTCCTTTGGTCTTTAACATTTCCTGTGCAAAATATGTTGCACCGTAACCTGTTGCTTCGGGACGAATAAGCGAACCGCCCCAATTAATTCCTTTACCAGTAAGCACACCGGTAAATTCATTTCTTAATCTTTTATATTGACCAAACAGGAAACCGATCTCTCTTCCGCCAACGCCAATATCACCAGCAGGAACATCTGTATCAGGACCGATGTGGCGTGCTAACTCAGTCATAAAACTCTGACAGAAACGCATTACTTCGTTATCGGATTTTCCTTTAGGATCAAAATCACTTCCACCTTTTCCACCACCCATTGGCAAAGTGGTTAGACTGTTTTTAAATACCTGTTCAAAAGCTAAAAACTTTAAAATTCCAAGAGTTACAGAAGGGTGAAATCTTAATCCGCCTTTATAAGGACCGATTGCACTGTTCATTTCAATTCTATAACCACGGTTGATATGAATATTTCCCTGGTCATCCATCCAAGGAACTCTGAAAATGATAACACGTTCCGGTTCAACCATTCTTTCAAGAATTCTTCCTGAGCGGTACTCAGGGTGGCGTTCAAGAACTACTTCAAGTGATTCAAGTACTTCCTGTACGGCTTGATGAAACTCTGGCTCTGAGGGATTCTTTGCCTTGACATCATTAATTAATTTTTGCAAATATTCAGACATAATTTTTCCTTTATTTTTGGGGTTAAATTTTCGATATGATTTCTTTTTTCAATTGAGAATACGCTTTAAAAAATCTTTATTTTTTCTATCGAAACCTAAGGTAGTTTATTATAATAAGCAAACAACAAAAAACTTAATAAGGCAACTTAAATTTTACTTATTCTTAATTTGTAAGATAACAAACGACCCTTTCCTTAAATTATTTTGTGAAACGGTCAAATATATTTAATACTTTTAATTGGTCTCATTTAGTGAATTTTTTATAAAATTATTTTGTTACCTTTAAACATAAAAATTTTGAAAGGAATGAACGGTGCTTAAAAAACTATATTTATTTTTAATCTTTTTTAGTTTTGTAACACTTGCCCAGCAAGAAATTAAAATTGGACAAGAATTAACAATAACCGACACGACAAAAATTTCTGAAATACTTTCTTCTCCAGAAAAATATTTGAATAAAATAGTTCTTGTTAAAGGTGAAGTGCTTGATGTTTGCTCTATGGCTGGCTGCTGGATGGAATTAAAAAGCGATGCACTAAATCAGAAAATAAAAATTAAAGTAAAAGATGGCGAAATTGTATTTCCAATGGAGGCAAAAGGGCACGAAGCCATAGTAGAAGGCAAAGTTTATAAAATTGAAATGGACCAGGAAATGGCTATTGAATATTATGAACATGAAGCCGAAGAAAAAGGTTTGGAATTTGATAAATCAACAATTACAGGACCGATAACTATTTATCAAATAAAAGGTCTCGGTGCAGTAATCAAATAAAAATTTTTTGAAAGAATAAATTCAAATGAATAAAAATCCTAATAGGTTAATAAAAGAAAAAAGTCCTTACCTTTTACAGCATGCATACAATCCTGTGGATTGGTATCCTTGGAGTGAAGAAGCATTCAACAAGGCAGAAAAAGAAAACAAACCGATCTTTCTTTCTATTGGTTATTCCACGTGTCATTGGTGTCATGTAATGGAAAAAGAATCATTTGAAGATGAAACAGTTGCTCGTTTAATGAATGAAACTTTTATTTCAATTAAAGTTGATAGAGAAGAAAGACCTGACATTGATAATATTTATATGACTGTTTGCCAGATGCTTACCGGTGGAGGTGGCTGGCCCTTAACGGTCATATTAACACCTGATAAAAAACCTTTTATAACCGGAACGTATTTCTCCAGGGATTCTAATTACGGAAGAGTTGGAATGCTTGAACTTGTTCCGCGTGTCAAAGAATTATGGCAAAATCGACAACAGGATATTCTTAACTCTGTTGATGAAATAATAAATTCATTAAAACATTCTTCTCATTTTGAATCCGGTGCTGAACCTGATGAAGAGATATTACATCTTGCATTTAAACAATTATCGGACAAATTTGATAAAGAGCACGGAGGTTTTAGTAATGCACCAAAATTTCCAACACCTCACAATCTCTTATTCCTTTTAAGATATTGGAAGAGAACCAAAAATAGTTCTGCACTTGAAATGGTTGAGAAAACACTTAATGAGATGAAAAGAGGAGGGATTTATGATCATGTTGGTTTTGGCTTTCACCGTTACTCTACTGATAGAAATTGGCTTGTCCCTCACTTTGAAAAAATGCTATATGACCAGGCATTACTTACAATAAGTTATTCAGAAGCGTTTCAGGTAACACGAAATAACGAATATAAAAAGACTGTTTATGAAATTCTTGAATATGTTGAAAGAGAATTAACTTCACCTGAAGGAGGTTTTTATTCTGCTGAAGATGCCGACAGTGAAGGAGAAGAAGGTAAATTTTATTTCTGGAAAAAGAAGTATATAGAAAAAATCCTTGGTAAAGATGCAGAACTATTCTGTAAAGTATTTAATATTTCAGAAGGAGGAAATTTTCACGAACAATTTAAGCAGGAATATTCAGGGGATAATATTCTTCATCTCACCAAATCATCAGATGAAATTGCTACTGAGTTAAATCTTCCAGCAAAAGAGTTTAATGATAGAATTATTGGATTACTTAAGTTATTATTTGTAAATCGCGATGCAAGAGTTCATCCATTTAAAGATGATAAAATACTGACCGATTGGAATGGATTAATGATTGCTGCATTTGCAAAAGCAGCTTCAGTATTTGATGAAATAAAATATTCTCTTCTGGCAAGAAAAGCTGCAGATTTTATCATAAATAAAATGTACGCTAATGATGGAAAACTTTTACATCGTTATAGAGAGAATGAAGCCGGTATTGATGGAAACCTGGAAGATTATTCTTTCTTTATTTTTGGTTTGATAGAACTTTACTTGGCAACATTTGAAATATCTTATTTACAGAAAGCTTTGAAATGTAACGAGTATTTTCTTGAACATTTTATCGATGAAATAAATGGTGGTTTTTATTTTTCATCGGATGAATCAGAAGATTTGCTTGTAAGAATGAAAGACATTAATGATGGAGCAATTCCATCAGGAAATTCCGTTGCAATTATCAATCTTGTTAGATTATCGAAGCTAACAGGAAATAATGATTTTCTAAAAATTGCTCAATCTGCTTCAAAAGCTTTTCATCAGCAAATTTCAAGCAATCCTTTCTGGCATACAGCAGCATTATGTGGAATTGATCTTTTACTTTCTGAATCGACAGAAATAGTTTTAACTGAAGGATATAATTCATCTGCAAAAGAGATGATAGAGGCTGCTAATAGTTCTTTTAATCCAAATCAGGTTATTCTTCTAAAAATACCAGCAAATAAAATAGATGTAGAATTAATAGCTCCTTTTACTTCTAATATGAATATTGAAGAAGGAAAAACAATAGCGTATGTTTGTAAAAATTTTGTTTGCAATCTTCCTGTTGAAGCCACTAAAAAAATGTTGGAATTGATTTCGGATAGAACCTAAATATGAAAAACAAAAAAGGCGTTCTTATGAACGCCTTTTTTACAAGTTCTTAAAATTTATTAATTCAAAAGAGAATTGATTTTATTTGTCAAAGTTGATTTTGGAACTAATCCAACGTGCGTATCAACTATGTTACCTTTTTTATCAATTACAAATGAAGTTGGAATAGCTTCTATACCTCCAAAATCATTTACAACTTTATCAGTGAAGTAAACGACAGGATAATTTATTCCATTACTTTTTATAAAACCAGGAACATCCTGCTTTGTTTGTCCTTCGCGGTCAACAGAAATACCAATTACTACTACTTTACCGGCATATTCATTTTGAATTGCAATCAAGTCAGGAATTCCTTTTCGACAAGGAGGACACCAGGTAGCCCAGAAATCTATTATAACAACTTTGCCCTTATAATCCGACAATTTTATAATTTTCCCATCAACACTAGTCAATGCAAAATCGGGTGCTTTTTTATTTCCGTCCAAAGGAAGATTACTATTCTCAGACGAAGAATTTTCTTTGTCATTTTTTTCACATGCAAAACTGGAAAAAGACAATAAAACGATAAACGAATAAATCAGTAATTTTTTCATAATGGTATTTCCTTTTTTTTCTCGTATGATGTTCATTGTTATAAAAGGTTTCAAACTATTTTTGCTGAGTCTGACTGTTTTTGTAAAATGGTGGATATGGACCGCTTTTGGGTTCTTTTCGCGTGTTATTTACAATAAAAAATATTATTAAAATGATGATGATAATAATAGTTGAAACAAAGTTTTTGTACCTTGGATCAATCCAAGGTTTTCTAACATTTTTCTCAACTTGTTTTTTACCGATTTGTCTTTCTTTGGGTTTATTATTCTTTGCCATTTTTCCTTGAAATTATTTTCTTTGTGCAAAGATAATAAATATTCTTCTAAAAGATTCTTTACAAATTTTTCAGCATTATCCTCATTTAACAATTCTAAAAATTGTATTTTTACAACAAATTTAAAATTTACTTATGAAAACTAAACTTGATATTGCAAAAAACTGGCTTCCAAGATATACAGGGACTCAGATTGATGAATTTGGAGATTATTTACTGCTTACAAATTTTACAAATTATGTAGAGATGTTTGCGGCTAAATTCAGTTGTGAAGTTAAAGGTATAAATAAACCTATGCAAACAGCAACAAATTCACAGGGACTTTCTATCGTTAATTTTGGAATAGGTTCTGCTAATGCTGCTACTATAATGGATTTATTAATTGCCCGCAAACCAAAAGGAGTTTTATTCCTTGGAAAATGCGGCGGACTAAAAAGGACAACTGAAATTGGACATTTTATTCTTCCTATAGCTGCAATAAGAGGAGAGGGAACCAGCGATGATTATCTTCCTAAAGAAGTGCCAGCTTTACCTTCATTTAAATTGCATAAATTTGTTTCTGAAAAACTTGTTAAAAGAAAATTAGATTACAGAACGGGAGTAATTTATACAACCAATAGAAGAGTCTGGGAATGGGATGAGGAATTTAAAAAATACTTGAAACGATTGAACACCATTGCAATAGATATGGAGACTGCAACAATTTTTATTGTTGGACATATTAATGAAATTCCTCGTGGTGCTTTGCTGCTTGTTTCCGATGTTCCAATGGTGCCTGAAGGGGTTAAAACTGCTGAATCAGATAAAATTGTAACTCAAAAATTTTCTAAAATGCATCTTGATATTGGAATTGAGGCAATGACAGAAATTGGAAAAAAAGGTGAAAAGATTAAACATTTCAGGTATGAATAAAATCAGAGTTTATCAATGATAGAAATAAATAATCTTCATAAAAGTTTTAATAATAAAAAAGTTCTTGATGGTGTAAATCTTACAATTACAAAAGGTGAAACTATTGTAATTGTTGGAAGAAGCGGCTGCGGTAAAAGTGTTATGCTTAAACATATTGTCGGACTGCTTGTTCCAGATGATGGCTATGTAAAAGTCGAGGGAAATCTAATTAGTGAACTGAACGAGAAAGAACTATATTCAGTTCGTAAAAAATTTGGGTTCTTGTTTCAAGGGTCAGCACTGTTTGACTCAATGACTGTGCTTGAAAATGTATCTCTTCCGCTTGTTGAATCAAGAAGCGGTTATTCCAAAAATGAAATTGATAATTTTGTTGAAGAGAAACTTTCTCTGGTTGGACTTCAGAATATTCAACATCTTAAACCTTCTGAGTTATCAGGTGGAATGAAAAAACGCGTTGCACTTGCAAGAGCTTTGATTACAAATCCTGATTACATTCTTTATGATGAACCTACGACTGGTCTCGACCCAATTATGTCCGATTCAATTGATAATCTTATTAAAGACCTTGCCGGAAAATTAAAAGTTACTTCTATAGTTGTTACTCACGATATGTTTAGTGTAAAGAATGTAGCTGACCGTGTTGCTTTAATGCACGAAGGAAAAATTTATTTTGATGGTAAGCCGGAGGATCTTCTTAATAGCGAAGATAAAGTAATTTACAATTTTATTAAACGAACCGAAACTTTATAAAAGTTGTATCAATAAAAATATTCCGACACCTGTAAGAAGTATCATCAAAGAAAAAATCCAGACAACGGGATTATCAAAAAAATCTGTACTTATAGTAAAATCAGATTTTTCAAAACGGATAAAGTTTTTAGTATTAATCTCTTTAACTGAAATTAAATCAATAGCTGAATAAAGCTCTGCTTTTTTTTCAAGAATTTTTTCGTAATTGAAATCTTCATTGTGTTCACCATATCTGATTAAAATGTTATTCATAAAATTTGGTTTAAGATTATAAAACTCGTATAAAAAAATTTTTTTATTATCTGTAAGAAAAATTCCTGAAGGTATAATTCCTTCAATGTCTTCAACAGTCAGGTCATCAAATAATTGAATAATTATTTTTCCTTCTTCAATATTTTTTCCCCAAGCTTCACCTGTTTCAAGTATATAAGTAAATCCGCAGCTTTTGTTAACTGAATATTCTTTTCTTAAAACGGCATAATTGGTATTTACAATATAGTAAATCGTAAGTTTTGTAATAGCTTTAGCTTTAAATGTTGTTTCCCATACATACCAGTTATTTATATAATTTTCAATTTTGTTGTACCAGTTTTTGATTTTTGCATTAGAATAAAAATCATCCATTTCATTTTTACTGTTAAGATAATCTGCTAATGTTTTTACCTGATAAGGTTTTTCATCAATCAACAATCTGATTTCCGATAATTCATTAAAATGAACTGAATAAACATCATTTTGGAAAAATAAACCATTTACGGGATATCCAGTTCGCATTGTAATATCTTCTTCATATGGATTAAACATAAAATAATCACCTTTTACAACAGCATAACCTTTAAAAAGATTGATTGTAATTTGTTCCTTCTTCATCTGAATTTTGCCAAAATGAATGCTGTCATCAAGAAAGAAAGGAACAAAATTTCTTCCTGAACCTGTATTCCAGAATCCTGGCATTGCAGCGTTTGGAAATACTATGACATTATAAAACGCAAGAATTATTAACAAAGGAAAGATTTTCTTCATAATATAATCATCTCTTATTTACCACTTTTAACTAACATTATTAATTTTATGTTCCTGCAGCCAATCCAATTTTTTTTAATTTAAAAATATTTTTTATTTTATAACAAATTTAATTTAATTTAGTGTAAAGGTGAGCTATGAAAAAATTATATACTTTGTTTATCTTTTATTATCTATTTGGGTTATACTCTATAGCACAGGTTAAAGCTGGTGGTGATGCTCTTGGTACTAAAAAGTATGATGATTTTCAAACACCAAAGTTTTGTGGCACATCTTGTCATACAGATTTTTATATGCAATGGCAGCAAGCAATGATGTCCCAGGCTTATACCCATAAATGGGATGAAGTAGAATACTTTAAGCTTGCAGTACCTCACGCCGAAAAAGATAAAATTGTTGAAGAAGTAAAAGCAGGGTGCAATGGATGTCACGCTCCTATTTCATTTTTAGCAGGAGATGTTCCTCCCCCAAAACCGGAGATGAATAGCAGAGCTAATGAATCAGTCTCATGCGATTTGTGTCATACAGTAACAGGATATCAGGGAGATGTTCCTTACAATTTTAATTTTATTTCTAATCCGGGCAAAACTAAATATGGACCAAGAACAGGTGAGAATTCACCAGAGCATAATTTGATGAAATCAGAATTTCTTGGAACGGCGGAATTTTGTGGAACTTGTCATAATGAAAAAGATCCTTATGGAATATGGGTTAAATCAACTTACTTAGAATGGAAAGAAGGACCTTATGCAAAACAAAATGTTAAATGTCACGATTGCCATATGACCTATTCAGAAGGATATTCTGCCACAATGGGGAATAAATATCCTGATGTTCGACAGCATTTGTTTCATGGTGCGCACGATAATGGTAAAGTCGCGGGAACTATTGAGCTTAGAATTCATCCTAATGTTAAAGAAGCAGAACCAACCGATAAAGTAAAGTTCACAATTGCACTATTTAATCAAAAAACAGGGCATAAATTTCCAAGCGGTTCTGTTGAAGATAGAATTGTATGGATGCATGTTGAGGCAGTAGATTCTAAAGGAAATGTTTATCATCTTCCTGTTGATAAAAAAGGCTTTGAAGGAGAAGAATATACAATTGGTTCTGATGCATTAGCTTATCAGGATATGGGAATAGCTTTAAATGATCCTAATTTCAAAGGTGTTCAGAGAGATGGAATCCCAATCGGTGATAGAATTTTTCGCATGGCATATTTTGATCCGCAAGGGAGAATGACTATTCAGCAATGGAATACGAAATCTCTTGGAGTTGATTATAGAATAGGTCCAAGAGAGACTAAATTGGAAACTTGTACATTTAATTTACCAGCAAATCTTCCTCCTGGTGAAATGAAAATTACAGCAACAATGTATTATC
>CAZQSR010000068.1:0-10943 GCA_964596145.1 uncultured Ignavibacteriaceae bacterium | reverse complement strand
TTTTTTTTATTGGTTATCAAAGAGTACTATGTCTTTCTCAAGGTTGCCGCTAACGGCTGGCGGTATGGTTAGTTGCCGATTTCGAAGCACTTTCCTATCAAGTTACAACTACTTTTGATACGAGCTGTGCCGCTCGAATACGCACTGCACCGGCAATTAACTATACCGCGTGTTGGCAACTGGTGTTCATTCATATCCGTCTGTTTGTCATTTATTTAGCTTTTATTTTCTTGTCATTGTCAAACTGCACCAACCTATCCACGAAGCACAAATTTATTTTGTTTTTTTGAGCGTGGGCAATCCTAAAACCGTCCTGAAAGGCGGTTACTCGGGCTGGAGAGGCGGAAGCTCTTTTGCAAGCCTTTGGATTGAGCGTTGGCTCGTGTGGGCTTGCAAATGTGCTTACGACTGTGGGCTGGCAGTTCATATCAATTATTTATTTGTCAATTCGTTTGCAATCATTTCAGCTTGTTTCAATACAGTTTCAGTTGCGAGCATTTGCATGTCAGGCGGATAACCATATTTTCTTAATAGTCTTTTTACAGCAACTTTCAGTTTTGCTTTTACGCTTTCTTTAATTGTCCAGTCAATCGAAGCGTTTTGTTTAATGGTTTCAGTCAAAACAACGGCTAATTCACGCAATTTGTCTTTTTGCATGAGTTCTCTTGCGCTGTCGTTGTTTGCAACGGCTGTATAAAAAGCATATTCAAAATCTGATAATCCCATTGCTTTGGCTTCACTGTCCATTTCAACAATGTCTTTGCTCAGGTTTATCAGTTCTTCTATTACTTCGGCTGCTGTAAGAATCTTATTATGGTATTTCTTAATGGCGTTCTCCAACATTTCCATTAAAGACTTGCTTTTAACAAGGTTCTTTTTTGCCCTTGATTTTATTTCATCGTTTAGTAATTTTTTCAATACTTCGAGGGCAACATTTTTATGTTCCATTCCTTTCAGTTCTAAAAGAAATTCTTCTGAAAGTATTGAAATGTCAGGTTTCTTTAATCCTGCGGCATCGAAAACATCAATTACTTTTTCTGTAACCAATGCCTTGTCAATTACCTGTCGGATGGTTGTTTCAATTTCTTCATCGGTTTTGCCTGAACCTGTACTATCAAATTTTGCCAAACGTGCTTTTACAGCCTGAAAAAAAGAAATTTCATCTTTGGCATCCATTGCCTGGTCGTGCGGAATAGCTATTGCAAAAGCTTTTGATAGTGCCGAAACCTCATTTATGTATCGTTTTTTGCCATCTTCCAAACCTAAGATGTGTTCTTCGGCTGCTAAAATCATTGAAAGTTTTTTGGAAGTTTCGGCTTCGAAATAATCTTCGTAGTTGAAGCCATGATACATATTTGAAACCACTTCCAGTTTCTCCAACATCAATTGTACAGCCTGTTCTTGTAAAATAGTTGGGTCGCCTTTTCCACCAGCATCAGAATAGAAGGAGAGTGCCTTTTTCAAATCGGAAGCAATTCCCAAATAATCCACAATTAACCCTCCGGGCTTGTCTTTATAAACACGGTTAACCCTTGCAATTGCTTGCATAAGGTTATGGCCTTTCATAGGTTTGTCTATGTAAAGGGTGTGCATACTTGGTGCATCAAAACCCGTGAGCCACATATCCCGAACGATAACGAGTTTTAATTCATCATCGGGGTTTTTCATGCGTTCGGCTAAAGTACGGCGTTGTTCCTTAGTTGTATGATGTTTTGAAATCTTTGGACCATCGGAAGATGAAGAAGTCATTACCACTTTTATAATGCCTTTGTTCAGTTCATCGGAATGCCATTCAGGTTTTAGTTTTATAATGGCTTCGTACAAATCGGCGGCAATGCGGCGGCTCATGGTAACAATCATCCCTTTGCCTTCAAAAACGGCTTGCCGTTGCCCGAAATGTTCAATAATATCTTTTGCAATCTGATTTATTCGGTTTTCGCTACCTACCAAAGCCTCTAATTGTGTCCACTTGGCTTTTGCTTTTTGGGTATCGGTCAAATCCTCTTGGTCGAGTTCATCGTCTAAGTCATCAACTAACTTTTTACCTTCTTCGCTCAAATTTACTTTTGCCAAACGGCTTTCGTAATAAATACGGACAGTAGCCCCATCTTCAACGGCTTGGGCTATGTCGTAAATATCCACATAATTGCCGAAAACGGCAGGGGTATTAACATCGGTATTTTCAATGGGTGTGCCTGTAAAACCAAGATATGTTGCATTTGGCAAAGCATCACGCATATATTTTGCAAAACCGTAAACTATTTTTTTACCAATTACATCGCCTTTCTCGTTTTTGTCGTCAATGGTTTTGGCTTTAAATCCGTATTGGGTGCGGTGAGCTTCATCGGCAATTACAACAATGTTTTCACGATTGGAAAGCAATTCATAAACATTACCATTATCAGGTTGAAATTTTTGAATTGTTGTAAAAACAACACCACCTGAACCAACTTTTAAAAGTTCTTTAAGTTGGTTTCTATCTTCGGCTTGTACAGGCTCTTGACGTAATAATTGTTTAGATGCTGCAAATGTATCAAAAAGCTGGTCGTCCAAATCGTTACGGTCGGTAATTACCACAATGGTTGGGTTATCCATTGCCAATACAATTTTACCAGTATAGAAAACCATTGAAAGCGATTTGCCGCTCCCTTGTGTGTGCCAAACAACACCACCTTTTCGGTCGCCAATGGGTTGTTTTTTAACTCCCGGCACTCCGTAACTTTCAGGTGATTCCATTACCATGCTCAAAGGCGTTTCCCCGCCAATGCGGGACAGGCTTTCTTCAACCGAAAATCCTGATGCTCTTAGTGTGGATTCTACTGCGCGATTTACAGCGTAATATTGATGATAGGCTGCAAGCTTTTTAACTGTGGTTATTGTTATAATTCCCGTTTCGGGGTCTTCTCGTTTTGATTTTTCAAATACAATAAAATGACGGATTAAATCAATCAGTGTTTCTTTATTGAGCATACCCAAAATAAGGGTTTCTAATTGGCTTACCAAATGCGATGCTTCTGCTTTCCCATCGGCAGATTTCCAAGCCATAAAACGGCTAAACCCTGCTGAAATAGAACCTGCTTTAGCTTCCAACCCATCGGAAATTACTACAAAACCGTTGTATGTAAACAGCGATGGAATTATGGTTTTGTAAGTTTCAATTTGTTTGAATGCCGAATGAATAGTAGCGTTTTCGTCTGCTGCATTTTTTAATTCAATTACCACCAACGGAATACCATTGACAAACAAAATTACATCAGGGCGTTTGTTATTGTTGTTTTCCACCACTGTAAATTGATTGGCAACTACAAAATCATTGTTGTACGGATTTTTGAAATCAATCAGCCAAACACGGTCGCCACGGTCATCGCCATCAACCCGTTTTGAAACAGGAATGCCCTCGGTTAATAGCCTGTGAAAGGCTTCGTTGTTTGCTAATAGCTCTGGCGATGCAATGCGTTGAATTTCCTTTATTGCTTCGGATTGTGCATCGGCTGGAATATATTTGTTTATGCGTTTTACAGCATTTTGTAAACGTTCAACCAATAAAACCTGTTCGTAGGTTTTCCTTTCAGGTGTTTCACCATCGGGGGCAATATTCGGAGCATAAATATATTCGTAACCGAGTTTGTCCAACAACTCAATTGCAAATTCTTCAATACTATGTTCTGTAATTCGGGTCATAATTTATTCACCTGTATAAGAGAAGAGCACTCCAATAATTGCTGTTTTTGATTCTCTAATTTTTTTTGACACTTCTTCATCATACTTGGGTTTAAAAGCAAGGTTAATGCCTTCATCAAAAATAGTATTTGTTAAAGAATCAATTAATTCATCAATTTTTGATAATAACATCTGATATAAGTTTTCATCTATTGCTAAAAACATATCAATAAAACTCTGCCTTAATTCAACCGCTTTTTCTTTAATATTTTCATTAATCTTGCGTTTATCTTCAGTTGATAAATTATTCACTAATAATGCATTGGTTTCTTTATGAATTTCTTGATAAAAAGAATAAAACTTTGACATATTATAGTCTAGTACAAGTGTTTTTAGTAGATGTTGCCTCCTTGTTTTTTCTTTATCGGAATCATCTTTCTTGTTGTTATGTCGAAATATAAAAATGATTAACACAACATTTGCAATTGCAATGATAATACTCGCGACAGAACAAATATTATCTAGTAAAGATTTTTCGGGAAATACTCCTTTACAACCTAAAGTGCAATATATTGCATCGATTGTGTCTTTAATAATTAATGTATCTTGCATAAATATTGATTTTAATCTAATGCAGTTAAACTTCTAAGGATTCTATCGATTGCTTCATTTAAAGGTTTTTCATAATCATAATCACCCAAAGAGGTGAATTTAAACTTTTTCAGAAACTCATCTTTCCCTAGTTTTTTTACTACGTTTACAAATAATTCTTCAAAAAATGATGGATTTATTGAATAAATATTATCAGGAATAATAATTTCAACTATGTCATTATTTTGTTCAATGGAATCAAGTTTTGATTTTTCACGAACAAATTTACCTCTGTCTCGACCAGTAAAAACTTTTGATATTTTATTTCCTTGAACTACCCTAAAAGTTTCAAGATTAATTACATTATTTGCAGTTTCCATACTCTTAATTTTTTAATTGTTCAACATCATCATCATTTAATAGTAATTTGGCACTAATTAATGTCCCAGGAAAATATTCCTTTGTTTGATAAACAAATTTACTATTTGGTTTATCTTCGATGTTACCTGAATCATTAAATGTCATTACTTTATATGATTCATTGTTTGAATTTATTTTATTTACAATGCTGTACTCACCATTAAAATGAATTCTTGTTCTACCAGATTGGATTGTTAGGCATGAGATATCGTCAATTGTTTGCGACCCTTTAATATTAAAAAAGCTGTCAATAAAACGAATTGAACCATTTCCACGTTTATATTCAGTTGGCGATATTGATGAAACTTCTTCTTGTAAAGCATATAAAGTCCACAAATTTTCTTCTTCAAATTCACGCTGAAAGAACAAATTTCTTTTGGTGTATGAATGTGAAAGGTTTTTCATTTTTGTAACAATTTCTTGATTGGGGCAGTCTTCAGATTTAAACTTCTCATATATTGTCTTTCCAAAATTCAAAATTACTAATCTAAAAATACCAAAATGATTATTCTCGATATTCACTTCTTTAAAATATCCTATTGAGAAACGATATTTAGTTGTTGAATGTTCTTCTGCATTTATTAAAATTTCACCAATTACAGTACATAAGTCATCTCGCTTAACAGAAGTTAACTTCTTATTCATTCTAGCCAAACATTCAATTACATAATCTGCCATTTCTGTTGTGTCAAGCTCTTTTTGCTCTATTCGTTTTTCATAGTTTTGTTCTTTTTCGTTATCATGAATACAGAGTTTGTAAGGTATTATATCGGGAAACCTATGTTCTTTAACTTTTAAAGTTACTGGCGAACCAACAGAAAACATCATTTTTTTTACTTCCTCATTATCAATATTTATTCCGCCTATACTGATAGGGAAATAAGTCCTATGATTCCTATCAATCTTTTGACATTTAGCCGTGAATTGCATGAAATCTTTTAGGATAATATCTAATAGCACTTGAGAACCCAATTCAATTTTCTCACATTTTTTATAGTCCAACAAAAAGGAAGTATTGTTTTCTAGTAATAATGCGGAAATTGTTTTTTGAATTGTAATATAGCTTTCTTCTGGTTCTTCAATGATTGAGAAATTTTTTGGCAACTCAACAATTCCATTTGATTTGAAATTTTGCTTTCGAATATCCTCAATATTAAAAGGACTTTCGCTTGTTTTAAGTAGGTAATTTAAGTTAGTTGGTAAATATTTTTTGATAAATAAATTTCTTTTATTAATTGACGATTCTTTATTTGGTATGCTGTTTATGTTTGAACTTGTACTTTGTCGTCTAAATTTTCGAGGTACAGGCAATCCGGTTCTTGGTTCATGCACCTGAACTTTTCTTTTATGAAGCTTCTTTTCTCGTCGCTTTCTTTTTTCCCAAAGCTTTTGTTTAATTCTTTGGTATATTATATTTCTATTTTTCCTTTTCTTGGTCATAAATTAGAATTCAATAGTAACCTCCCCACTCATCAACTTCGGCAACAACGTATCACGCAATTCGGTGAGAGTGCGGATTTGGGATTGGTTTTTTGCAATTTTATTAAAATAATTTTCTACGCTTTCATCAAATTTATTCAATAATTCATTGGGGGGTAATTTAATTGTAAGCCCTAACAAGTGTGGAACTTTTATACTTGGTTGAACTCCACCAATATCAAGATTGATTAAAGTCTCTATGTTTGATTTAAAGAAGCAGTACAAAAAATAGCTTGAAATTTTGTTTGACCTTAAACCCACCAAGTTTTGGGCAATACATCCTTTATTAGCCAAATGAATTGAAAACACTCCTATAGTTCCAACAGTTGAAATAATTATGTCATTAACTTTCAAATGCTTTCTGAACCAAGTATCAAATGTTTCCTTGGTAACATATTTTCTGATAACAGTGTAATCTACTAGGCAGGATTGCGAGTTTAAAGCATTTACTTCAATTAATGGGTATTCTGTTTTAAATTCAACAGTTGGTGGTGTTTTACCCCTATTGTCGATTACAACATCAATCAATTTACCTAATTCAACTTCATCCCACTCCTCCTTCGCTTCCTCAACAAACCACTGCATAAAAAGCGTTTCAGCCATTTTTTCTAAGGTAGTATTTTGGCGGTGGAGCAGGTCTATTTTATCATCTAGGCTGGAAAGGATGGAGGCGATGGATTTTTGTTCGGGAAGAGGGGGAACGGGCACTTCAATTTCCTTTAAAGAAGTTAAAGGATTACTAATTGAAGGAACCCCAACTTGAGATTCATATTTTAATATTTGAAATTGGCCATATTCTGACTTAAAAAAGTAAAATAGGAATTCATTATCAATTAGCTCTGAATTAACAGTTAACTTCATCCCAGATTGAGAAATAACATATCTAGGATATTTATTATTAGGTATCAAACAAACTTGCCCTATTGTGCCACGGTGCGTAAATACCAAGTCGCCGGCTTTACAATTGCTTCCAATTAATTCATCTGCTTTTTCTTCTGTTAAAAAAACAAATTCTCCATCTACATATTTTGAATAGTTAAGATTAGTGCCCCTAATTACAGGAACACCAATATTAACAAAATTTTCAGCTTTGATGTTTGAACCAAAAGGCCCCATAGCAATAGCCCTTTTATCTTCCGCTTTTAGATCTATAATCTTTTTTAAATCCCATTTATTTGGAATTTTTCCAAAATCCGACTCTTTCCACTCACTCATTTGTTTTAATCTTTGAAAGGTTGGTGGAAATGATTTCGTTTAGACGTGCTTCTTCCTTTAGCTGTTCTTCCAATTCAGCTTTTAGGGTAGTAAAACGTTCGTTAAAATTAAAGTCGTCTTCATCATCAGGCAATCCAACATAACGCCCGGGCGTAAGCACATAGTCTAATTCAGCTACTTTGTTAATTGGAGTAGAAGCACAAAAACCAGCAATATCGTCGTAATTACCATCAGGGTTTCTCCAATTGTGGTATGTCTCGACAATTTTTTGAATATCTTCTTGCGAAAGTTCTTTGGTTCGGCGGTTTATCAAATAGCCTAAGTTTCGAGCATCAATAAACAGTATTTCGTTGCTGCGTTTACGGAATTTGCCGTTTGTACGGTTACGGTTCATAAACCAAAGCGAAGCGGGTATTTGAGTATTTAAGAAAAGCTTTGCTGGCAGGTTTACAATGCAATCAATCAGGTTGTTTTCAACTAATGCTTTTCTTATATCACCTTCGCCCGAAGTTTTGGTTGTTAGCGAACCTTTAGCCAATACAAAACCCGCTTGTCCATTGGGTGCTAAGTGATAAAGGAAGTGTTGAATCCAAGCATAGTTGGCGTTGCCAGTTGGCGGTACGCCATACTGCCAGCGTCCGTCTTTGCGAAGCAAATCGCCTCCCCAGTCGCTTACATTAAACGGGGGATTGGCAATAATATAATCGGCTTTCAGGTCTTTGTGTGCATTGTTCAGAAATGAGCCTTCGTTGTTCCATTTTACCTGTGAACTGTCAATGCCACGAATGGCAAGGTTCATTTTACACAATCGCCAGGTTGTTTGGTTGCTTTCTTGTCCGTAAATGGAAATATCGTTAATCTTTCCTTTTCGTTCTTCAACAAATTTTTCCGATTGCACGAACATTCCACCTGAACCACAACAGGGGTCAAATACTCGTCCTTGGTATGGTTCTAACATTTCTACCAACAATTCAACAACACTCCGTGGTGTGTAGAATTGTCCGCCCTTCTTGCCTTCGGCAAGAGCAAATTCACCAAGGAAATATTCAAAAACGTGTCCAAGTACATCGGCACTCCGGGCTTTGGTATCGCCAAGGGCAATGTTGCCCACCAAATCAATTAATTCGCCCAAACTTGTGGGGTCAAGATTCTGTCGGGCATACACTTTAGGTAAAACTCCTTTCAATGAAGCATTCTCTTTTTCAATGGCATCCATTGCATCGTCCACAAATTTTCCAATATCAGGTTGTTTTGCTTTTGATAACAGCAATTTCCAACGGGCTTCCTGCGGTACAAAGAAAATATTCTCGGCTTTGTATTCGTCTTTGTCTTCGGGGTCGGCTCCCTGTGCTTTTTCGGCTTTCAGTTTAGCAAACAATTCTTCAAAAGCATCAGAGATGTATTTTAGAAAAATCAATCCCAAAACTACATGCTTGTATTCAGCAGCATCAATATTCTTTCTCAATTTGTCGGCTGCTTTCCAGAGTTGTTTTTCTAAAGGTTCTTCTGTGCCGTTTCCGTTTTTCTTTGCCATTTATATTTTTTCTTTTTTAAATTCAACCAGTTTCAATTAAAGCTCAAAAGTAACAATTTAGCACGGGTGCGTAAGCGAAATTGCAGCTCTTTTGCAAGCTTTGGTTTTGAGCGTCGGCTCGTGGGGCTTGCAAATGTGCTGCAATGTGGGTGGGGTTTCTTTCTTCTTTTTTTGCGGGGGGAAGAAAAAAACAAAATAAATTTCCAACAAATTTGCACTGTCCTGTCAAAAAGCTAAATCCTTTCTTTCGTTTATTATTTATCACTATCGTTTCTGTATAGTTGTCTGTCTTTTTACACTTGTTGCCAACGTGTGGCCTGTAACTGTAGCAAAGGAAATTGCTTATTCATCGTATTACGCTATCATTGTTACAGTTACAGGCATGTTAGGTACAATAATTCCTTTTTCATCTTGTCCTAGCTTCAAATGTTTTAAAAATTATAAAAATCAGTATAGCTATCGTTGGAGTTACGAAAGTAAATTTATCCAGAGAAACCATCCGTTCCAATGTAATACCTTTAAATACAACAAAATATTTTGTCAATAAATCTAATGTTGCCAAGAGTGTAAATACTAAAATTACTGACCAAACATTTTTAATATATTTAATTACATCAAGTTTTTTTTCTTTAATAGCAACATACCAGAGAAAACCAACAAAAAGAAGAATGAACATCTCAATAATACTGAAAAATAAGTGCCACCAACCAATTATTGAAAATTTATCTAGATTTAATGAAATAAAATCGCTTATTCCATCATTAAGCCACGATAAGTGAGCAACTGTATTTGAGATAACAGAGAGAAATAACGAAATAACGATATAAATTGTAAGGATGGATTTATATTTAAAAAGTACAGGAAATGATATTAATACGAGTAATGTATAAAATATCATATAGTTGATTATTGGAATCAATATTGAATCACCGATCATTACTGACCAATTAAAAATTAATGGTAATTGGTAAGTAGAATCGATCCAAAAAACATTAAAAACAATACTCAAAACTAAAAAACTAAAGAAACCTGCAAAGAAAGTAAAGATAGGAATTATCAACAGCGTATAATCTATAGTGAATTTTTTTCCATTTTTATTTGTTTTTTTTACGACAACACTATCATATTGATATTTAGTACTTTCAGTTATAAAGGGATAGTTAGAATTTAAATCCTCAATTGTTCTCATTTGTAATGTCCTCCGTATCCTAATAAACCAAATCCAACCCTCAATTATTACAACATAAGCAAAAATTAGAGAACTAATTATAATATTAGTCGAATTGATTTGAATTAATGATGATATAAATTCAGTTAGTGAAGTATAATATGACAGAACAATTAATATCATTACTAAAAAAAGTCCGACATAAAATCTGTACCATTGCCAAACGCCAAACATATAGGTTCGAATACAATTTAAAAGATACAAACCATGAGTCTCATGAGTTTTTTTCAAATCAATAATATTGACATCTAATGTGTGCTTTGCGATTGGTAATAAAACAAACCTCCAACTTAACATATTGATAATTACCAAGAGTAGTAAAAGTATTGAGAAGAATTTATAAGATGGAGATAAAATAAGTGCTATAAAAATAGTGGCAAGGATTACAAACATTATTATTGCAGATTTTGGATATCGTCCTTCATAAGGATTTTTAAAAACAACTTTTTTCTGATCTTTTATGTCAAAAGTAACTCCCCAGAGCCATGAAAAGAAATATATTATTATTGAAAGCATGTATAGATATGTCGAAAAATTGTCATTAAAAAACGTACGCCAAGGGAAATCACTAAATCTAAAACCAATGAAAAATACTTGAACAACAAATCCTAAGACTGAAATCCAAACCAATGTATAAGTAAAAATAGCATGCTTAATTTGTCTATTATTTTTATAATCTAAAGTATTTTTTTCCGAATTACTTTTTAATTTTTCGCTCATAATTACATCGTCATTTATTAAATCCTCTGTTATTCCATATTATTCTGACTAACGTCAGGTAAGTAATTGATTTAGAGATTTCTTTTTTTCATAAGC
>CAZQSR010000067.1:0-10994 GCA_964596145.1 uncultured Ignavibacteriaceae bacterium | reverse complement strand
TCACCAACGCACACCTATACGATTCCAGGGAATTATACGGTTATATTGACAGTCACCGACAACGAAAGTCTGACGCATTCTGATTCAACAACAGCAGATGTCAACGTATCTGGGCCACCGACAATCGTCATATCGGTTGACATCTCAAATATCGAGCCGATTGAAGAAGAGAATGAGAAAACCATACCTATAACAGTTTATTGTTATCATCAAACGGTCAGCAACATCTATCTAGAGATTTTGGAGGATTCCAACCTGACGGTCACCTTACTATCGCCAAATATCACTCTCAATCCAGGGGAAAGCAGGGAACTGCTCATCAATGTGAAAGCACCAAAATTAGATTTGAAAGGAAAAGAGAAAGTAGGCGATGAAACAATTAAACTTCGGGCAGTCGGTGATGGGAATATCACCAGCAACACCGAACAGATCAACATCAAAGTGGTTCAAAAGGGTGCAACGCCTGGTTTCGAACTTGTCTTCGTCCTGTGTGCGATCGGGGTTGCGATGTTCCTTTGGAGGAAGAAACGAAGCGTATAGGTTTTTAAAGAAAGAATCGTTACAAAATTTCAAGGGAAGGCGAGGTATATGAAAAATAAAATAGTTATGATAAGTTTGATAATATTTGCGACACTATTTGGTCTACAGCTTTCTGCATCCGAAGGAGAAGCAGAAGAATCTGGCTGGATGTTTAATTGGTATTCATTTGGTTATTCTGGCCAATCGCAAAGTCTTATTACATTAGACCTTTACATTAATTGTTCTTTCCCAGAAAATCGCCCTCATTTATACGAACCTTATCCAGAGTGGAATCCTGGATATTATCTAACAACTGAAACATTTTATCTGAAGACACCTTATTTAAACGAAAACATATCTGGAGAATATTACGGTGGCAATATTGTATTTCCACTTGCTACGAATTTTCCTAGGCAAGGTCAATACATAATGTCAGTTCGTGATGAAAAAAATTCTGTAATTTTTTCTCATAAATTTACTATGTCTTATCAATATGATATTGATATTACTGAGCTTGAATGGATGTATGATTGTACTGGAAATATTGGTGGTCATCCTTCCAGTTATTCTTCAACAAATACTTTAGAAGAAAAAGATATTGCTTCCATCTGTGGATGTAAACTATCGTTTGTAATCAATAATACTGGAGATATACCGTACTTGCTAGGCATACCAACTGGTCTTGATATAAATATTGATTATCAATTTACTTTTAAGAAAAATCAAAACACTACTATTCTTTTCACCTCAGAAAAAACAACGATAACTCGTTCAGCAGAACTCGAATATTATCAAAATGACTGGCAAAGTAAAACATTTCTTATACCAGGAGAATCTATAAAATATTCCACAGATATTATTATTAATAAAAACTCATTAAATCTAGCAGAATATGGACCTGGGGACTATCGTATCGATGGCTATATTTATTTAGACCCCGACGGTGAATCATATAAAATAAATAGCGATTCTAATATGGTATTGACAATAAATAAATCTTCTAGTACTCCTGGTTTCGAACTCGTCTTTGTTCTGTGTGCGATTGGTGTATCACTATTCCTATGGAGAAAGAAACGAAGTCAATAAATTTTTATAGAGAGCGATGATTTAAAATAGCAGATGAGGGGCAAGGCATTATGCGAAACACATTATCTGAGAAAGCGTTGATTGTTGGAGTAGTTATTTTGTTTGTTGGAGCAAGTGTCGCATCTGGATATCAAATAAGTTCAAGTCCGCAACCATTGAGTCGTGGGTGGTTGTATGTTGGTGGAACCGGCCCTGGGAATTATTCAACAGTCCAAAGTGCAGTTGAAAACGCAACTAATGGTGATACGGTTTTTGTTTACAATGGAACGTATAATGGTAGTCCTGTTGAGTATTCTCCATGGTTGCATATAGATAAAACGATAAATTTAATCAGCGAGGGTTCTGTAGAGTTTTATTGTGATGATGGTATTTGTTGTCCGAATATGGAGGCAATAACAATATCTGCTGATAAGGTAAATATATCAGGATTTACCTTTTTTGCAGGCATGGGAAATAATACAATGGCTCTTTACGGTTCTAATATATCTCTCAATTATCTTTCATTTATAAGTTCGGGAGTTGTACAGAATAATCTTAAGGTTTTTAGTTCATATAACAGTATTATGAACAGTTATTTTTTTTATGAGGAATTTTGTGGGGGAATTATAGATATTTTAGGCTCACACAATTACATATATAATAATTTTTTATACAATCGTAATTCAGAATATAATATTCGCATTTCTGGTTCGTTCAATACGATTGAACGTAATACCATGTTAAATATTGCTGATGGACCATCGTTACAATATGCAATTGAAATTTTCAATTCAAACAATATTATAAGGGAAAATACTATCTCTTGCCCTTGGGCTCATAATGAATTGGGACGTAATAATACAGGTATATTAATTTCTGATGCGAACAATAATCTCATATATCATAATAATTTTATGGAAAATGCTTCAGCAATTGATACAGGCATAAATTTTTGGGATGATGGCTATCCTTCAGGCGGGAATTTTTGGTTTG
The DNA here is from genome assembly GCA_964596145.1 of uncultured Ignavibacteriaceae bacterium. Lineage (GTDB taxonomy): Bacteria > Bacteroidota > Ignavibacteria > Ignavibacteriales > Ignavibacteriaceae > CAZHVS01. The sequence goes on along the minus strand of CAZQSR010000067.1, from coordinate 8,417 downwards.
CCTACTCTGGTAAAGATATGGATGGTGATGGTATTGGTGACATTCCTTATAATATAAGTGGTGGTAATAATCAGGATAGATATCCTTTAATATGGCCAACTGGATGGAACCAATATATCTGGGTTGATGATGATTATAATGCATCGACACCAGGCTGGGGCTATGACCATTTCTCAAGTATTCAAGATGGTATCGATGCAGTTGATGTTGGTGGGACTGTATATGTTTACAATGGAACGTATCATGGATATCTTACGATTGGGAAAAATTATCTAACCTTAAAAGGGGAAAATAAGTATAGTACTATAATTGATGCTGATGGATATGGTCAAGGTGTGGATGGTGCTGGTTTATTGATCACAGATTATTGTCAATATTCTTTAGTTACTGGTTTTACATTAATTAATGCAACTTACCAAGGTATATGGATTGATTCAGAGCCGTCTGGTTATGGCGCTGGCGCAAATTATAACATTGTTTCAGACTGTATTGTACGCGATTGCTATAACAGTAATGGAATCGGGATTGCTGCTCGTAGAGGAGGCAGTCATGCAGATTATAATACGATAGAAAATTGTATTGTTTACAACATAGAAGGCACAGGTCTCTATATATACACAGGTGATGGAGTAGGAAATGCAGTTGGTAACAAGATATTAAATTGTACCAGTTATAATAACCAGATTGGAGTTACACTTGCTGGTTTGGGTGGAAATTTACATAATAATAGCGTGATAAATTGCACAATTTATAACAATTCTATCTATGGCATATCTGCACTTAATAATGTTTTGACGAACGAAATATACCATAATACTCTTTTCAATAACAACCAAAATACGTATGACGAAACCATTAACACGTATTGGTTCGATACAATAAATCTCGAAGGCAATTACTATGATGATTATACAGGTGTAGATGCCAATAGTGATGGCATCGGTGATACCCCGTACAATATCTCAGGTGGATATAACCAGGATTTGTATCCATTAATGTATCCATTTGAACAGTATTACATCTTGAATATTTCTCTTGATAACCATGAAGTAGACGAAGGAACTACTTTCAATGTCACTGTGAAAACATTAGCAGGAACTATAGCACCATACGCACAGGTTCTCTTTGATAATCAAACATATTCCACAGGTCCTAACGGCACCACTGTAATCACAGCACCATCGGTAGCGGAAGATACTGTTTATCCTATTGTTGCATTAAAACCGGGATACACTTCAGATAATGATACGATTCTGGTAAAAGATATACCACAGGAATTGGTTAAAGCATTCATTTTTGGACGATATGCAAATCTTACTGAGGAAAGTGGATATATCACTATCGAAGGAGTTAATCTGTGGTTAATCCTTTTCAATCCATTCGAAATTTACCATTTAATCATTCAATATGGTGGCCCGGAAAAAGTGACGTATCTGAGAGATACCGCAAAGGTAATCCTACTACCTCAGTTTATACTCGGATTTGTTGAAGTAGCGTCCTAACGTTTTCCTCTTTCTTTATTTTAGAATCCATGCCCCTTCTTCTCCACACTCCATCCTGTTTTTTTTTTTTGAATATGTTTTTATAGAAGTAAATATTATCAAATACACGGAGATGGGAAATGAAAAAATCGGTTTTAATAATAGGCACAGTCGGTATTATAGTTGCATTTGTAATTGGTCTAATGCTAGGTCCGTTTCTCCCAACAGATAATGGTTTAATCACTGGAGACCGTCCTCATCTGTTAGGACGCTGGAAAGGATTGGGTGATAATCCTACTTATTCTTTTCAATTTTTTGAAAATGGAAGTTGTATTTCTTCTTCATATCTCGGAAATTATATAGTCTCTCAAGACCAACTCGTGATAAATTATCATGGTACATCAATGACTGCCCAATTCTTTTTTATTCGAGATTACAACACCTTGGCGCTAATGAATATCAATTCGAATACAGCTGGAGGTAATTTAGAAGGTCCATATGGATTAATCTTCCTCCGAGCTTAAACATTCCCAGACAAGACTCCCCGTTTTCTAGAATTTGGTTATGTTTTTAAAGAAAGACAGATAGAATCATAGGAATGTTGAAATGAAATCTATCTAATGTTATTTATTGTGGTTGGTTTAGTCGTGTTAAAAGTGAGCCATCGCTTTTTGTAACATATCCTGTTGTATGTATATTAAAAGTTTCATCTGATGAAAATGTTCCATAGAAAGAGTTTACGGGGTTAGGATTTTCTAAAGGGCGTAACTCATCTAACATATTTGGTACTGTGATATAACAATCGCCACAATTAACACATTCACAGGCAAACCAAATCTGGAACATATATGTTTTATCTACTGGAACAGTAAAAGTTTGCCCAGTAAATAAATTTTTACTGTCAAATATTATTGTTTTTCCATTTTTTGTGGTATCAATTATTGGATCAACATATTTCCAATTCTGTACATTATCGTATACTCTATAATCCACTTGTAAATATTGGGACGAAGTAATTGTAGTACTTAGTCTGATATCAACTGTATATTTTGTTGGTTCGGATGGGATTTCAGGTGGGTTAGATGATGGGTTATTATTAGGTGGTGTATTATCATTAGATGATTCGTTTTGTGTTACACATCCACTAAATAGCAGTATATTTAAAATTATTATGACAATTAAAAAAAAGTTTATTTTTTTCATCTATTTTCTCCTTTAATAATTATTTTATAACAAATTAAGTTTTAATAATTTTTCTAAAGATATGCTTTTAAAGAAGGAATTGTTACAAAGCATCAAAGTGGAGGCAAAGGCATTATGAAAAAAACAGTATTGACATTTGGTATTTGTTTATTATCAATTATTTCTTTTTTCAGTGGGTGTGTCAATATCCCTGAAGAATTAACACAGTTCTCAATCATGGCATTTGATGTTGAACCTAGTATTATAAATGAAGGAGAATATGCAAATCTGAGTTGGGTTGTCCTGAGTGCATCATCGGTGAATATAGACAATGGGATCGGTAACGTCGCTCTTACAGGTCATCGGATGATACAACCAGCCCAAACGACAACCTATACTTTGACTGCATCGAATGCGACAACCACGAAGAATGCGACTGCGATAGTCACTGTAAAACCAATACAATTAAACCCCCTACAATTTACTATCACAGACTCAATAAACGATGTTAGCACAGTAGACTATTATACTGGTGAAACAAGCATCGTCACGTCACATCCAGAGATAAATATCAAAAACCTCGATATCTCTGAAGTTACCTACAAAAAGGAAGGAAAACTAGTTATTTTAACCCTACAAGTCAAAGGCAATATAGAAAACCGAGGAAAAATCAGGGATTTGTATAGTGAAGAGATTGAATCTTTAAACTTCGTTGAATATGATTTTCAATTAATAACTTCCACAGGAGAGTATATGATTAGTTACTCTAATCTCAGTGGTCAGATTAACGACGGTATTGAAACAACAAACCTTGGCCCCTATGATTTCTCTGTTTTTGGTAATACCCTTACAATCACACTTCAATTGATAAATGACAAGGAAGAGTATGAAGAACTCAGCGTCACATCTATGTTCATGAAAACGAATTTTAAGGGAGGAGACTTAGACCCTTCAAATCTTGTCTATTTATCAGATACCTGCCCTAATCCATCACTAGAGATCATTGATGCATATGCACAAAACATCGGCTCAATTGGAGAACACGTTCAGTTTAATGGAAGCGTTTCCCCTCTGACTGGCCAACCACCTTATAGTTATCATTGGAATTTCGGTGACGGTGGTTCTTCAACACTTTTGAATCCAACCTATATATATACTCAAGCGGGTTCCTATACGTATACTTTTACAGTCATAGACCAAGCAGGTGATACTGATAGTAAATCTGGAACCATAACGATTACTGAATGAGTTAAAACCGTGTCACTATCTCCCCTTATTTTTATCTAATTATTTAGATGTTAATGGACAATTGTTACCCTTTTTTAACTAAAGACTAGGTTTTTATATGAGAAGTTTGTTATTAAATAACATAGTGGAGGCAAAGGTTTTGCGAAAAATATTCATATATACTTGCATTGTGATGTTTTTTACCGGTAACTTAACACTTGTTGTTTCACATCAAACCGAAATACCTAACCCTTCAGATACTTCCTCGAATGAAATACAATCTTTGAGAATTGACAAAACTGATTTTGTAATAAATTATACAGTCACATTCTCAAAAAATGATTTTATATTTAATTCGTTCCAAGGGTTCGATATAATACAATTAGATAATGGGGATTACACGACTGAAACAGGAAAACCAATGCTTCCTGTTAAAATCATACGGATAGCGTTACCCGCAGATATGAAGGTATCTAATGTTCAGGTTCGTGATATAAAAGAAGAATCAGTAGATGGAGCATACATTATTTTTCCTGCTCAACCACCACAGCCCATAAGCACAAACACAGCAATTATCCCAATTCAACCCCCAGACAGCACAATCTATAGTTCATATACTCCCTATCCAAGTGAGTATATTCGCTTCAATAGACAGATGGATCTCGCTGGACAAAACATTGGGGAAATATGCATTTATCCAATGCAATATAGGGGGGCTGAAAGACGTCTTACATTAGTAACCTCGATTACTTTTTCAATTTCAGGACTAAACGGGTATCAATGCGGTGATTATCTTTCTTCACAAGCTTCAGAAGTTAGTCGAGACATGTATGAGCAAATGATAAAAGATATGGTGATTAACCCAGAGGATGTTCAACTGGGGACCTCCGTAAGACCGCAACCTCTTGGTGTGCTTCCAGGTGATTACGATTATGTGATTATCACGACAGATGGCTGGGTGAGTACATTTCAGCCTCTCGCAGACTGGAAAACAAAAAAAGGGATTCCTGCGACGATTGTGACGACATCCTGGATCTATAACTCTGGTGGTTATAGTGGTACATCGGCTCAGAAAATAAGAGCATTTGTGATAGATGCATATTCACATTGGGGTACAATTTATTTCCTTTTAGGAGGTGACACGGACAATATTCCAACTTATACCAAATATTTTACAATAGGTACGACAATATATGATGTTCCTTCAGATACCTATTATGCTGATTATGACGATGATTGGGTATGCGAAGTTCATATTGGTCGTGCGTCAGTACGAAGCACGACTCATATAAACACATTCATCAACAAAGTTTTTACCTACGAACGAAATCCTCCACTCACTGATTATGCAAAGACAGCTTTTTTCTGTGGATTCGACTTGACCGATTATGGTAGTGACGAAGGCGAAGGATGCAAAGTTTATATTAAAAACACATGGATCCCGTCGGGATGGACATACCGATACGAATATGATAGCGAATCCTCAAACCATAAAACAGAAGTCCTGAGTAACCTAAATCTTGGAAGCCATCTAGTAAATCATATTGATCATTCTAACACAGATCAGATGGGAACAGGTTCCAAAAATCACTACCAAACAATGAATACTAATGACGCTTTAAGTCGAACAAATGGAAATAAACAAAACATCCTCTATTCCATAGGATGCTGGGCATGTGACTATTCTGACATTGAATGCATCGCCGAGGGATTTGTTCATAATACAAATGGCGGAGCTGTAGGGTTCATCGGAAACTCAAGGAACGGTTGGTATATTCAGTATATGCCTGATTATGGATCCCTTCGATTCGATAGATATTTCTTCCGTTCGTTATTCAGTCAGAATAACTACAAACTTGGTGTAGCTTTCTCAGATCATAAAAATGATGCCTATAGCGATCCTGGAGGTGGAGGAAGCGATGCAGCAATTAAACATATCTTTTATGGACTTACGTTACTTGGTGATCCTGAAATGCCGATTTGGAAAGAAAACCCAATTAGCATGACCGCCTCATTTCCAAATCAAATAACTCGCAATCCATCTTCTTTTACCGTGACCGTCACTTCTGGTGGAAGTCCAGTGAATCAGGCATACATTTGTCTTTGGAAAGGAACTGAAATTTATCTCACAGGTGTCACAAATAGTGCTGGTCAAAAAACTTTTTCGCTGTCACCGACAACCCTAGGAGAACTCTATGTTACAGTAACAAAACAGAATAACCTTCCATATGAAGGTATTACAACTGTAGTGAATCAACCACCTGTTTCAAACTTTGTAAACTTGCCTGTCAACCCAAGAACAATTGACACGATTCAATTCACTGACACATCAACAGATACTGACGGCACCATCATTTCTCGATTATGGAGCTTCGGGGATGGAACAACAACTAACATCCAGAACCCCCAACATCAGTACCCTGATGACGGAACCTACCTCGTCACCCTCAATATAACAGATAACGACGGTGGGAGACATGAACGAACGAAAATAATAAACATCAGCAATATGCCTCCTAGTGTTAATTTCACTTGTTTCCCTTTGAACCCAACAACATCCGATACAATCCATTTCAATGATACCTCAATTGATCTTGATGGGACGATTCAAGCCTGGTCATGGGCTTTCGGAGATGAAAATAGCTCAAACCTTAGAAACACGAGTCATAAATACACAGACGATGGAATATACACAGTGATGTTAAACGTTACAGATGACGATGGTACATCAGCAACGAAATCCATATCTCTTTCTGTTAGCAATGTCCCACCTGATGCAGACTTTTATTATACACCCAGTGACCCTTTTACTAGCGATATAATCCAATTCACCGATGCCTCAACTGATTCAGATGGAATAGTCACTGAATGGCTGTGGCATTTTGGGGATGGCACCATTTTAACACAACAGAATCCTTCACATACGTATTCAGATGATGGAGAATATACTGTCATTCTCAATATCACTGACGATGATGGAGGAAAAAAAGAAATCTCAAAAATAATAACGGTCCAAAATAATCCGCCTATCGCCAATTTCAATCTTCAACCAATAAACCCAGAGACACACGAAACAGTATTTTTCAACAGCACCTCCTCCGATTCAGATGGGACCATTACGAACTATACCTGGAATCTTGGAGATGGAAATAAAAGCTATACGCAGAAAACAACCCACCAGTACACTGAATATGGGATATATACTATCATATTGAATATCACAGATGATGATGGCGACACCGATACAAAACAGACAACCATCGATGTCTCACCAAACTTACCACCAACCACCCCAAATACCCCCTTCCCAGCACATGGTCAAATCAAACTCCCATTGACTCTGAACCTCACTTGGAGTGGAGGCGACCCAAATTATGATTCAGTTTCGTATGATGTCTATTATGGAACAACAAATCCACCAGACAAAAAAACAGGTAATCAATCTACCATCACATATAACCCTGGGATGCTAAACTTCAACACGAAATACTATTGGATGATTGTTGCATGGGACACTCATAATACCAACAGTTCAAGTCCAATCTGGAACTTCACCACTCGGGATAACCATCCCCCTCTAGCGACCCCAGATTATTATACCATGAACGAGGACACTACACTCTCAATTTCAGCACCAGGATTACTCTCCAACGATGACGACCCTGACGAAGACATGATGACAGTTCTAAAGGTTTTGAATACTAACCATGGCTCACTGACTGTGAATAATAACGGCAGTTTCACATATGTTCCAACCATGAATTATTATGGAACAGACCTTTTCTCATACAAAGTATACGATGGATACGTTTATTCATCAGTGGTTAACGTAACGATTACAATAAATCCTGTGAACGATCCACCAGTCTTTGGAACACCATCTCCAGGAAATGGATCACAAGTAAACAAGTTGAATCCAACATGGAGCATCCCGATTAATGATATTGAAGGTGATTCATTCTATTGGTCTATTGAATGCAGCAATGGGCAAACGAATAGTTCTACTGATGCTGATAATGGAACAAAGATTCTCTCTCTTTCAGGACTAGTTTATTCCACGACGTATACGATTTGGGTGAATGCGACTGATTCAGATGGTAGTAATCAGTTTACAAGGAAATGGTATACCTTCATACCAAAACCTGCTGGCGGCGGTGGCGGTGGTGGAGGTGGTGGTGGTTACATGCCGCCTGCTGGTCCACTAAATATAAAACCGATTGCGAATGCCTCTGCAGGTGAACCCTACCAAGGATTTATCAACTCTCAAATAACCTTCGATGGCTCCAAGAGTTATGACACTGATGGTAACATCACCTCATGGAAATGGAATTTCGGAGATGGAACGAATGGAACAGGTGAAACCATAAAACACATCTACCTCTCAACAGGAACATTTCAAGTTACATTAACAGTAAAAGATGATCAAGACGCCACAAACACTGACACGACAACCTGTATAGTCACACAACCAAACAGACCACCTACAATATCAACAATATCAGGACCAATAATTGGAACGAAAAACAC
>CAZQSR010000066.1:0-11071 GCA_964596145.1 uncultured Ignavibacteriaceae bacterium | reverse complement strand
TGTCTATCAGAAGTATTGACCCTTGCTGAATTATTATCTCCACTAACTACTTCATATGGAACTTTTTTCATTTCCTCTTGGACTTCATTTATATATCTGCCCATAAATCTTTTTATAGAAAAAATCGTATTCTTAGGATTTGTGATAGCTTGTCTTTTAGCTGGCTGACCAACTAACCTTTCACCTGATTTACTGAAAGCAACGACCGAAGGCGTGGTTCTTCCACCTTCTGAGTTTGGAATAACAACTGGTTCGTTGCCTTCCATTACAGCTACACAGGAATTTGTAGTTCCTAAATCAATTCCAATAATTTTTCCCATCTTATTTTTTTCCTTTCAAATATGAATAAAATGATGCCGGGCGTTCCCGGCACCTGAATTTAATTTTGTTATTTAATATCAATTACTTTTTCTGTCACAGGTTTTTGTGCAAGTTTGTCGATAGAAATATTCAAAATTCCATCTTCAAATTTTGCATCTATTTTCTCAACATCAACATCTTCAGGCAGTGTGAAGCTGCGGGTAAAAGAACCAAAAACTCTTTCTGCACGATAATAGTTTTTGTCCTTTTTCTCTTCAACTTTTTTCTTCTCACCACTGATTGTAAGAATGTTGTCCTGAACAGAAATTTTAAGATCCTTTTTTGTAACTCCGGGAATTTCAGCTTCTACATAAACTTTTTTTTCATCTTCAGAAATATCAATTCTTGGATGAAAATTATCCACGAAACCAAAATCTCGGGTTGGGAAATCATCAAAGAATCTTCTTATATTGCTTCTAAATAATTCTAAATCTTTTAACGGTTCAAATTTAATAAGTGTCATTTTATTTCTCCTTCTATTGTGATTAATTATTTGACTTTACTAATTCAACCATTATGCCAAATTTAGAATTGCAAAAATGAATTATTTTTAACGTTGTTTATTCATTTAACAAAATCACCATATGTCAGTATGACAGAATAAAAGAATATTTGTCAAAACTGTGTGAAATTATTTCATAAAATGTGACAAGGATATTATATGGAAAAAAAGAGTTTTGAACTTGAAAAATTTGATTCACATCTCGAAACAGAATTTGTTGGAAGAAATTTTATTTATTTATTGGAAGTTGATTCTACAAATTCTTATCTAAAAAATGAAGCTGAATCTATTAAAACTGAAGGAACGGTTGTCCTTGCAGAAAAACAATCTGAAGGAAGAGGCAGATTTGATAGAACCTGGTATAGTGCAAAGGCTCTTAATTTAACTTTTTCAATTTTATTAAGTGGGAAATCATTAAAAAAATATTTGAACTTGATAAACCTTGGAACAGCTTTGGCAATATCTAATTCTATTGAAAATTTATATCAGTTAAAGACAGAATTAAAATGGCCTAATGATATTTTAATAAATGGTAAAAAAGTATGCGGAATTTTGCTTGAATCTTCTTTTGAAGGTGATAAAATGAAAAATTTAATAGTGGGGATTGGGCTTAATGTAAATCAAATTAATTTCGTAGGAAACTTTAATATTCCTCCAACTTCCATTTCATTAGAGACTGATCAACTTATCGAAAGGGAAAAACTATTAGCTGATATACTGCTGAATCTTGAAGAAATTTATATGAATATAAAAGACAAATCAAATTATATTTTAAAGGAATGGAGATTAAAATGTAAGATGATTGGTGAAAAAATTACTGTTAATCAATTGGATAAAACTAAATATGGAATATTTGATGATATCGATGAACAAGGTTATCTTATTTTAAAAACTGAAAAGAGGACTGAAAAAATTAGCTTTGGAGATGTGACACTAATTCAGTAATAAAATGTTTTTAGCAGTTGATATCGGTAACACAAGTACAAAAATAGGAAAATTTTTAAATTCTATTTTGAGTGAATTTTACAGTTTCCCTGATGTGATTGAAACAATCAATTTTCTTAAAAACACCAGCTTCAATGAAATTGCAATAGCTTCCGTTGCGAACAAAAAACTTGAAACGATAAATAATTTTTTAATAAATAGAAATATTTCACCTTACGTAATCTCTATAAATTCAAAATATAACTTCCAAATAAAATATGATACTCCTAACTCACTTGGAATTGATAGATTATGTGGTTTGGAAGGAGCGTTAAAACTTTCTTCGAACAAAAATTTTGATTTCCTTATTACTGTTGATTGCGGAACTGCTACGACAATCAATGTAATAAATGATAAAACATTCATCGGTGGATTAATTGCCCCAGGATTAAAAACTATGACTTCCTCACTTCATAATAATACTGCACAATTACCCGAAATTAATTTAGATTCATATAATAAAATTATTGGAACATCTACAATAACTGCTATTGCAAGTGGAGTTATAAACTCAACTATAGGAATGATAGAAAAAGTTTTAAAAGAATTGAATGGTCATATTTTGCTCTATTTAACAGGTGGGAATGCTAAAATTATTACAAAACTTCTTAAAGTAAATTTTGAATATATTCCCGAGTTAACCTTAATTGGTATTAATAGCGTATATCAGAATTCTAAAATGGAATTATAATTAGTTCATTATCAATTAATCTTGTAGTACCAATCTTACAAGCAATTAAAATGAAATACTGCTTCCCTGCCTTTAATTCAGAAGAAATTAAAAACGAATCTGCTTCTACAACTTCAACATAATCCAGTGAAGCAGACTTAATTAAAAAAATCATTTCTTTCATTTTCGTTTTAATAATTGAAGTATCTTTTTCACCCGCGTAAATCAGTTCAACTGCAAGAAGTAATGATTTTCTTAAAACCAAGGCTTCAATTCTTTCTTCCGGTGATAAATAAATATTCCGTGAACTCATTGCAAGTCCATCAGTTTCTCTTATTATTGGACAGACATTAATCTCTATATCATATTTCAAATCTTTAACCATCTGTTTAATAACAGCAGCTTGCTGAGCATCTTTTTGACCAAAATAAGCAACATCAGGTATTACACAGTTAAAAAGAATTGAAACAATAGTCGTTACACCATTAAAATGTCCGGGACGAAATTTTCCTTCCAGAATATTAGAAATTTTTCCAACCTGAACTGTCGTTTGAAAATCATCTGGATAAACATCATCAGCCTTAGGATAAAATAAAATATCGCATCCGGCATCAATTAACATTTCCTTATCGCGTTCTAAATTTCTTGGATACTTTGAAAAATCTTCTGCAGGACCAAACTGTGAGGGATTTACAAAAATTGAAACAACACTTATATCATTTTCAGATTTACTTTTTTCAAGTAAAGAAATATGTCCATTGTGCAAATAACCCATTGTCGGGACAAAGCCAATTCTTTTCCCTGCTTTTTTTGATTCACGGGAGAATTGGTGCATTTCTTCTATTTGAGTAATAATTTTTATGTCAAATCCTTACTTAGTAAAATCAATTATTTGAGCTAACAATGTTTTCAGATCGCGACGATGAACTACTTTATCAACAAATCCATGTTCTAAAAGAAATTCAGAAGTCTGAAAACCTTTTGGTAAGTCTTTTCCGATGGTTTGTTTAATGACACGAGGTCCAGCAAAACCAATTAATGCATCAGGCTCTGCTAAATTGAAATCACCCAACATTGCAAAACTGGCAGTAGTCCCACCAGTGGTCGGGTCAGTTAAAATAGAAATATAAGGAACATTTATTTCGGCAAGTTTTGTTAAGCGTGAGCTGGTTTTTGCCATTTGCATTAAAGATAAAACACTTTCCATCATACGGGCACCACCGCTGGCAGAAATAATGATCAAAGGTATTTTATTCTTATATGCTCTATCAATTAATCTTGAAATTTTCTCACCGACTACTGAACCCATACTGCCGCCAATAAATTTAAAATCCATACAGGCAAAGGCAACTTCGTGTCCTTCAATCTTACCAATACCTGTTCTTACTGCATCATATAATTTAGTTTTTTTTATGCTTTCCTCAATCCGGTAAGAATATTTTTTAGTATCTTCAAACTGCAGTGGATCTGCCGATTTCATTTTTTTATTTATCTCTTTAAATGAGTTTTCATCAAGCAGAATTTTGATATATTCTTCACTTCCAATTTTAAAGTGATAAGTGCATTTGATACAAGTCCAATAATTATTTTCTAATTGCTTCTTATGAATTATTTCACCACAGGAAAGACATTTTTCCCACATTCCATCAGGAAGATCTTTTTTCAAAGTTTCAGGTAAAATATTTTCTTTTTTACGTTTAAACCAGCTCATTACAAAAACTATGTCTATTTAAGCTTACTTACTAATATCAGCTGTAATGGTAAGAATTTTCTGAAATTCTTCAGGATCATTGGATGTAACAGTAATTATTCTACTTGTTTTTCCGCTTCGGTTTGCAGTATCATATTCAACTTTTATTGTACCATCACCACCAGAAGGAATAACTTTTTCACTTAAATTTACTGCAGTACATCCACAAGAAGTTTTTATATCTTTAATAATTAGATCAGCATTTCCGGAGTTTTTAAATCTAAATGTATATTCCAGAATCTGTCCTTCTTTTACTGTGCCAAAATCATGTTGAGTCTCGGGAAAAACAAGTTTTGGTTTTGGAGTTTCATCAGGTTTAACTACTTCTATCACATCACCGGTTATCAATAATTGTAAAGCAGAATTATTTACATCATTTGAATACACCGTAATATATTTCGCCTGTTTTCCTATTCTACCAACTGTAGAAAACTCAGCATTAATTGTAGTTGATTCGCCGGGAGCTAATTCTTTTTTTTCGGGTTCTGCCGCTGTACATCCACAAGATGTTACAACATTTCGAATCTTTAATAAATCATCACCATTATTGACCACTACAAATCGATATTTAATAATTGCGCCCTGGTCAACACTACCAAAATCATATTTATCATTAGGTGTATAAATTTTGGGACCAGAAAGTTGTGCAAAAGAAATAGAAAACAGTAAAATTATAGTTATCACTAATTTATTGAACATCATAATCTCCTTGTTATAAATTGTTTGACATAATTCGGTTCAAGGTAATCAAAATCGAAAGTGGCTTTATTTTCGCCAAATAATTGACTCCATTTTGCAATATAAAAAGCTTCAGGTAAAAATTCTGAAAAACTTCTGACATTAGAAAACTCTTGAGAATTACTAAATATTTTTTTTTCTCCGGCTAAAACTTGTAACATTGAAGCAGAGATAATCTTTAATTCTTCTGCAAAATTAAAAAGATTTTTCTTATTGATGAAAGATGAAAAATATATTTCATCCTTGTTAACTTTTGATACGAACACAAATTCTTCGTTCTCAACTGTATGATTTAGCAATTGTAACGCAGCAGCTTCAAATGTAGGCACAGGGACAATTCTAAGATTGGCACCAAGAGCAAGTCCTTTGCTCGCAGCTAAACCAATTCTCAGTCCAGTAAAAGAACCAGGACCAATTGATATAGCTATCCACTTAAAATCAGTTAGCTTTACATTAGCAGCTTTTAGTGTTTCATTAATTAATAAATATAGATTTTTTGAATGGCTATATTTATCAACTGAATACTTGTAGTGAAAATTAGTATCATTAAAATACACACAAACACCACAGAGCCTGTCTGATGTTTCCATCGCAAGTATAGGTTTATCATTCATATTTCAATAAGGATATTTTTCTTTGTAAATCATCAATAAATTGAAACTTTAATTCATACCTTTTATGAGGAAGAACTTCTGGAAACATATCAGCCCATTCAGCAAATAATATTGCGTCATCATCCTTAAGATATTCATAAAACCCTAAGTCAATCAATTCAGTTGCATTCTTCACACGATAAAAATCAAAATGATAAATTCTTTTATTCAAAGAGTATTCATTGACAATTGCAAAACTTGGACTGCTTGCAATTTGTATTCCGATGCTTTCACAAAATTTCTTGACAAAAAAAGTTTTACCTGAACCTAAGTTACCAATGAGTGCGATAAAATCACCAGGAATAAATTTTTCTGATAATTCTTTTGCAATATTTTGAGTTTCTTCTTCAGAAGAAGACAAGAATTCTTTAATTAAACCAGGTAAAGCCATTGTTATTTTGGTTCCATTTTAATTACTGGGAGTATCATTTCTTCCATCGATATTCCACCATGTTGAAATGTGTCTTTGTAATAGCTTAAATACTTATGATAATCAGTCGGATAAACAAAATAAAAATCTTCCTTAGCAATTATGTAGCTCGTTGTTATTCCTCTTCTAGGTAATTTATATTCAAGCGGGTCTTTTATATAAATTGCATGTTTTTCATCTACTTTCAGATTTCTGCCGAATTTAAATCTTAAATTCGTTGAAGTTTCTTTATCTCCTAAAACTTTTGCTCCTCTTAAAGCTCTGATACTACCATGGTCGGTAGTAATAATTATTTTCGAGTTTTTAATCTTCGAAATACTTTTAAAAGTTGATAACAAAGAACTATGCTGAAACCAGCTATTTGTAAGAGAGCGATAAGCTGCTTCATCGGGAGCAATTTCTTTTAATAAATCGGAGTCAGATCTACCGTGAGCAATCATATCTAAAAAATTAACAACAACAGCAGTAAGATTTGTGTTTTGATATGATAAAATATTTTGTTCAAAATTTCTTCCAACCTCCGGGTCAATAATTTTAATGTATTTCAAATCGTTGCGGAGTTTTATTCTTCTTCTATCCAATAATAGCTGGAGTAAATCTTTCTCATATTTATTCATACTTTTTTCGTCATCATCATTTGTAGATTGCCAGAGATCAGGATAATATCTCTCAATCTCTGAAGGATACAGACCGGCAAATAGTGTATTTCTTGCATATGCAGTTGCGGTTGGAAGAATGGAATAATAAAACTCTTTATCAATTTTGAAAAAGTCAATCAAAAGCTTTTCCATAACCAACCATTGATCATAACGAAGACAATCAATAACAAAAAGAAAAACTGTTTGTTCTCCGTTTTTTAATTCAGGAAGAACATATTCAGGAATAATGTCGAGAGTAAGTTTAGGAGTGTTTTCCTTATTTGTTGTAATCCATTTTTTATAGTTACGTTCTATGTACTTACAAAATTCCTTATTGCATTCTTTTTTCTGTTCGTTAAATGTTTGAAGCATACCTGAATCAGAAATTGAAGAAAGTTCTAAATCCCAATTGACAAGTTTAAGATAAATTTCAGTCCAATCATTAAAATCCAAATCCTGTGAGAGTAAAAAGGAAATTTGTTGAAAATCCTGCAAATAATCCTTAGTTGCAAATTCATTAGATATTTTTTTCCCTTCAAGAAGTTTTTTACATACAAGAAAAACCTGGCTGGGATTTACAGGTTTAGTCAGATAATCGGTTATCTTGCTTCCGATTGCTTCATTCATCAATGATTCTTCTTCATTTTTAGTTATCATAACAACCGGAATATTGGAATCAATTTCTTTTAGTTTTCCAAGCACCTCAAGTCCACCCATTCCGGGCATCATTTCGTCAAGAAAAACAAGATTAACATCTTTTTCTTTGAACAAATCTATTGCATCCTCACCATTGGTGGCAGTTATTACTTCATATCCTTTTTCAGAAAGAAAAATTATATGTGGTTTTAAAAGTTCAATTTCGTCATCAACCCAAAGAATTTTATTCAGCATCAGTAAACCTGTTGTTTATACTTTTTAATATCAATTTCTAATTCAAAGTTAAATATAAAAAGCTATCTGGAAAGTGAAAATAAATGGTACTTAACAAAAATCATTTGTATTAAAATTTTATTGATCACAACAATTGTGGTCAAATTTTATCTCAGGCTTTTTCAATGAATCAGTATCAAGAATTTTATAATTGATCTTGGGACTTAGATAATTTATTCCAAGGTTCAGACCTCTTATAATAAAAATAACGGCAAGAATAACAGATAAAACAGGAATTAATTTTCTTATTTTAATTGTTCTTGTGAAATTAATAAATGAAGCAAATAAAGAAGCAGCAAGCATTATTGGTACTGTTCCAACTCCAAACATTGCCATAAATAAAATTCCATCAACAATGCTACCGGTTGATATAGAACCGGCAATTGCAACATAAACAAAACCACAAGGTAGAAATCCATTTAATATCCCTATAGCTAACATTGCAGTCAAAGTATCTTTCTTAAAGAAGATTGAAAATTTTTCTTTCAATCTTTCAACAAAAAAAACTACAGCTTTGTTTCTAGAAATTTTTTGTTTGAATTTTTGTGGGGTTAAAACATAAATAATAATTATTATACCAAAAGAAATAGAAGTAATTTGTTGTAAGCCGAATAAGTGAAGTCTGCTTCCTAATAATCCAAATATTAATCCCAGAAACGAATAAGTTAAAACTCTGCCTGAATTATAAAAAATCCTGCTGATAATTAATTTGATTTTGGATTTATTTTTTCCTGGTAAAGCAAGTAAAATAGGTCCACACATGCCAATGCAATGCAAACTACCAAATAAACCCAAAAGAAAACCACTTATAATACTCATTTCATTATTCAATAAACAATTCTCTGCTTTCTAAAAATTCTTTATCAAGATATTTCCAATTAAAGATAATTTTCCAAGCACCGGGTTTAATTCCTGAAGTGTTAATTCTTTGAAAGCCGAGTGAATCCAATTTAAGATCCACTAGAAAATCATTTTGAGAATCAGAAGGACGATAGAAATGTATATTACCTTCAATTAAATTCATTCTGAAATTGATAGGGAATTTAATAATGACTTCCCTTTGATTATAATTTACATCTATGTTTTGTTCTAATATTGAACTATTATTTTGTTTATCAATCTCTTCCTGGTATTTAATTTCTTTTTCATAATAATTTTTTGTAACAAGATCGACTTTTTCATTAAATGCAAAGACGATTACAATTATGTTTATCAAAAAAAATAGAATTATCGAAATTAAAATTCCTTTTCCCCAATTCATTTTCGATTTTTTAATTTCATTACTCATTTTGTTTATAATTTGTTAAAAATGATGTTTTTATTGTTTTTACTTCTCTTCCACTTGAATATATACCAATCTCAATTTTTTCATTAAGCTTTTTAATATTTTTCTTTTCAATTATCAATAAAAATTTTTCATCAATAACCTGTTGTGGTTTTAGTGTTAAACTATTGCCAAGAATTTTAATTTCAGCGGGAATGTTTTTTACTTTTAACTCTAATTTTATTTCATCAAATGATTTATTTACTACATTCAAATTATAAAGATTGCTAATTTTATTATCAGGTTGATCCTGGTAAAGCATTCCCGGAGTTCGTAAAATATTGATCGAAATGTTTGTTCTATTAGCTAAGAGAATTCCTAATATTGACAGTAATATTAAAAGTACAATAGAATAACTAATAATACGAGGAGTTATTTTAAATTTTATTTTATCTTTTATGCCTTTAATTGAATCGTAACGAATTAATCCTTTTGGTTTATTTACATTAGTCATTATTGCGTTACAAGCATCAATACAGGCAGTGAAATTGACACATTCAAGTTGAATTCCATCACGAATATCAATCCCAGTAGGACAAACATCAACACAATGAAAACAGTCAATGCAGTCACCTTTTAACTCTTCTTCATTTTTCCTTTTTAAACCACGAGGTTCACCTCTTATAAAATCATAGGCTACCACAAGTGAATTTTGATCCAGTAGAACACCTTGTAACCTGCCATAGGGACAAACAATAACGCAAGCCTGTTCTCTGAACCTTGAAAAAATAAAGTAAAAAAGAGAAGAGAAAAAAATCACACCTATAAACCCACTTAAGTGTGCTGCAGGAGGTTGTGATATAATCCTAATTGCATTATCAAAACCAATTATGTAAGACATCATCAGGTTACCAATAAGGAATGACAATGTAAAAAAAATAAAATGTTTGAGTGACTTTTTAAATAATTTAATTGCGCTAATTGGAGCTTCATCAAGTTTTTTCTGTTCTTTGAAATCGCCTTCAATAAAATATTCAATTTTTCTGAAAACCATTTCCATAAAAACTGTTTGGGGACAAATCCATCCGCAAAACAATCTTCCATAAATAGCAGTGAAGAGAATAATGAAAACAATCAACGCTATAAATGCAATTAAGAACATATAAAAATCGTGTGGACCAAACCCAATTCCGAAAAGAATAAATTTCCTCTCCAGCACATTAAAAAGTACGAAAGGATGCCCGTTAACTTTAATTAATGGAGTGATGAAGAGAATCATTAAAAGAATTATGCTTACGACAGTTCTTGCTTTGTAAAACTGCCCTTTCGGTTTCTTTGGATAAATCCAGATTCTTTTTCCCTGCTTACTAACAGTTGATATTTTATCTCTGAAGGAATTATTTTCAATATCCATATCAAATACAAATTAATTGAATTAGTTTTTATTGGTTAAATCTAATTCTTCTTTCCATAAATCACCTTGAGGTGCTTTAGCGTTAGGAGGATTAGTCCCTCTTAAAGAAATGATGAAACTGCCAACTTCCAGAATTGATTGAGAATTCAATTGGCTTTTCCAGCTTATCATTCCCTTTTCCGGTACGCCATTTTTAATTACTTGATAAATATTTTTTATTCCTCCACCATGAATCCAGTAATCATCAGTAAGATTAGGACCGACAAGTCCTTCACCTTTTTGACCATGACAGGCTGCACAGTTTTTTGTAAAAATTTCTTTACCACTGAACAAAGCAGAAGCATCATTTAAAACTGTTAATTTATTTTCGTCAACAATTGAACCACTACCGAGAATTTGAGCCTTTTCAAGTTCAGCCAGACGAATTTCTTCTTTTAGTTCATCAGTAGATAATAAGCCATAATTGAAAACATGATAATTCAGCATATAGACTACGCTGAAAGCAATCGTAACATAAAACAACCATTTCCACCATGGCGGCAAGCTATTATCAAGTTCCTTAATGCCATCATAATTATGATCAAGTAAAATATCTTCTTCTTTTTCAATTGGTGTTGATTTGGTCAATAGTTTGCTAATTTTGGCAAATAAAGATACTTCATCTTTTCTTTTAACTTTTACAACTGCATTATGATATTGAACAAAAATAATTAAGGTAAGAATTATTAGTGTAAAGAA